>JAILAF010000131.1 GCA_024681775.1 Lachnospiraceae bacterium | reverse complement strand
AGTAGAATCGCACTGTCCATCAATACTCTCCTTTTTTCCGCGTTCCCGTATATTCTATCAAATCTCCGTTTTTCAAAAAAGCCATAAATTGTAATACAATTTTAATCATTTTCAGACGGATTTTGGGGTAAAATCGTACCTAAGGAGGGTATTTTATGGCTGAACAACCCGGAAAGAAATCCAGAAAGATCCCCGAGCCCACGCCGAAGCCAGGCTACAAGGGGCGCTCGGTGCGCAAGCCCGAAGCGGAGCACAATGCCAACAACATGCCCGCCACCTATCAAAAGTACCATCTGGTACCCTTTGATCATGTGGACGGCTATGATATCCGGCCCGGCTTCTACGACATCAACGGCGCCACCGCTATTCCCGGCGGTGTGAATTTCACGGTTCATACCCACGGCGGAACATCGGTGGAGCTCCTGCTTTACCCCAGGGCGGAGTCCGAGGACAAGCCCTTTGCGATCATCCCCTTTCCGGCCCACTACCGGATCGGAAATGTGTATTCCATGATCGTTTTCGGCATCAACATCTATGATTTCGAGTACGCCTACCATGTGGACGGCCCCTACGACCCTTCGAAAGGCCTGATCTATGACCGGACAAAGCCCCTGCTGGATCCCTACGCCAAAGCGGTGGTGGGTCAGAGCGTCTGGGGAGAAAAGGGCCCCATCGGCAACCGGTACCGCGCCCGGGTGGTAAAGGACGACTACGACTGGAAGGACTTTGCGGATCCCTGCTTCCCCGTTTCGGATCTGATCATCTACGAGATGCATGTCCGCGGCTTTACCAAGGATCCTTCCTCCGGCGTACAGTTCCCCGGCACCTTCGACGGCATCCGGGAAAAGATCCCCTACCTGAAGGAACTGGGGGTCAACGCCGTGGAGCTGATGCCCATCTTTGAGTTCGACGAGACGCTGGATCAGCGGGAATACAACGGGAAGACCCTCTACAATTACTGGGGATACTCCACCTTAAGCTTTTTCGCCCCCAACACCAGCTACACCGCCCATGTGGAGTACAACCGCGAGGGCAATGAATTAAAGCAGCTGGTGACGGAGCTGAACAACAGCGGCATTGAAGTGATCCTGGACGTGGTGTTCAATCACACCGCGGAAGGCAATGAGCAGGGGCCCTTCATCTCCTTCAAGGGCTTTGACAACCAGCTCTACTACATGCTGACCCCTGAGGGCTTTTATTACAATTTCAGCGGCTGCGGCAATACCATGAACTGCGGAAACCCCGTGGTGCAGCAACTCATCCTGGAGTGCCTTCGGTACTGGGTGGTGACCTACCGGGTGGATGGCTTCCGCTTCGATCTCGCCTCCATCCTGGGGCGGAATGTGGACGGCTCCCCCCAGTCCAATCCCCCGCTCCTGCAGTCCCTGGCCTACGACCCCATCCTGGGGGACGTGAAGCTCATCGCGGAAGCCTGGGATGCCGGCGGACTCTATCAGGTGGGGTCCTTCGCCAACTGGAACGAGCGCTGGGCGGAATGGAACGGAAAGTACAGGGATGATATCCGTTGCTTTTTGAAGGGCGATCCCGGCTCCATCAACGGCGCTGCCATGCGCCTCATCGGTTCTCCCGACATCTACGGCAGCGGCTCCTTAAGCTCTTCCATCAATTTCATCACCTGTCACGACGGCTTCACCCTTTACGACCTGTATGCCTACAACGAGAAGCACAACGAGGCCAATGGGTGGAACAATACGGACGGCGCCAATGACAACAACAGCTGGAACTGCGGTGCGGAAGGGGAAACAAATGACCCGAATGTCATTTCTCTTAGAAAGCGCATGATCCGGAATGCCTTCACCACCTTGATGTGCAGCCGCGGCACCCCCATGTTTCTGGCGGGGGATGAATTCTGCAACACACAGTTCGGCAACAACAATCCCTATTGCCAGGACAACGAGATCTCCTGGCTGAACTGGGATCTGCTGGAGCTCAACAGAAACCAGTTTGCATACTTTAAGAGAGCCATCGCCTTCCGCAAGGCCCATCCCGTCCTGCGGGTACGGCTGGGGCAGTGCGGTTTCGGTTTCCCGGAAACCTCCTTCCACGGCGTGACTCCCTGGAGAGATTTCTTCGATCCCTTCGATCACTATCTGGGGGTGATGTTTGCCGGCAAGACGGCAGAAGGGCGGGACGATGTGGTCTATGTAGCGCTCAATTCCTACTGGGAGGATCTCTGGATCGAACTGCCTCACCTGCCGGAAGGACACCTCTGGAAGGTGGCACTGGATACCTGGGACAATCCCATAAAGGCGGGCACCGTGGTCGGGTACGGCTTCCTGTGCAAGGCAAGATCCGCCGTGACCCTGGTTTGCGAGCCTTAAGCTGCCGGACCGGTATCCCTTCTCCTTTGCCGGAAATTCAAAAACGCTGTGGGCGCAAAAGCCCGCAGCGTTTTTCTTTGCATTTTTGCTCCTCTCCCACGCTCCGAAACCGGTCAGATCACGGATCCCATTATGGAGGTGAACCATACCATCAGGATAGTAATGGTCGCCATGGAGATAATCGTGGTGACGGTGATGGCACCGGACAAAAGCTCCGTATCCTCTCCGATCTTCTCCGACTGGATCAGGGGAAGGTTCCCCACGGGCATGGCAGCCATGAGACATACGCTGATGACTGCGATGGGCGGACAGTGCAGCCCCCGCAGCACAAAGAAGGTCAGCATGGGAAGCAGGATCATCCGAAGAAGGATGTAGCCCCAGATCCGGCCGTTTTTAAAGCCTTTGGACAGATCGGATCTGGCGATGGAGACCCCCAGCAGGGTCATGGACAGGAACACGGTGGCATTTCCCATATGGGTCACGCTGCTGGCGATGATGGGGGGCGGTGTGATCCGAAACCAGCACACCACCAGGGAAAGCACCGCCATGATGGTGCCGGCACTGAAGACCTTCCGGAGGTTCATTTTTTCTCTGCCGTTGCTCAGCACGGTGATGCCGTGGGTGTAAAAGAGCAGGCAGTACATGACATTACAGACGATGACATAGAGGATGGCCTTGTCCGGCAGAATGGCCCTGGCTACCGGGATGCCGATGAAGCCCACATTGGTATAGACGGTCATCAGGTTGTAGAATCTGCGCTGGGACTTTTCCGCTCCCAGGAGGAAGGGGAGGATTCCGCCCAGCACCATCAGCGCAAAATAAAAGACCACTCCGATGAGGATGGCTTCCAGCAGCTCTTCGTGGCTGGCATTCACATTGCCTGTCAGCACGGAGGACAGGGTCAGGGCAGGATTACAAAACAACATGACGATGGCGGACAACTTTCGGGACGTAACATTGTCCACAACGTCCTTGCGATACAGATAGATACCAACCGCAACCAGGATGACGATGACACCCATTTGTTGCAGCACGACGGATGCACTCATTTCTTTCTCCTCAAACATGAGTAGGATGGTTCCCGGCAGGTTGCCGGGTAGGTACTACAAAAAAGCACGGATCAGGCGCTCCAGCTCTGTGCAGTCAGACAGGGCTGCCAGCTCTCTTGCGGAATGCATGGCCAGCATGGGGATTCCCAGATCCGCTGCCAGGATGGGCAGGTAGGAAGAGGCAATGGGGCCCAGGGTCTGGCCGCCGGGGGCGCCGGAACGGTTGGCCTGCTCCTGGAGACGGATCCCGCAGCTTTCGCACAGCCCTTTCACAACGGCTGCTGCCCTGGCATCCGTCACATAGCGCTGGGATGCGCTGCTCTTTAATACCACACCGCCGCCCAGAGCAACGGTGGCAGTGGTGTCACTTTTTTCTCTGTAATTGGGATGAACGCCGTGAGCACCGTCCACGGAGAGCATCATGCTCTGCGCATACTCTTCCGTCATGCGGTCTGCTTTCCCCAGTCTGCGGTAGATGTCCTCCGCCACATCCTTCAGAAGCCCCGAATCCGCCCCCTGCTTGGTGCGGCTGCCGATCTCTTCGTTGTCGAAGCAGGCGATGAGACTGATGCCGGCACGGGATCCTTTTGCCTGCAGGATGGCCTCGGTGAGCGCCGCCACGGAAGCCACATTGTCGATGCGGGGAGACAAAAGCAACTCCCCGTCTATGCCCACCTCCTGCGCAGGGTCCGCGTTGTAGAGATAAAGGGTATAGGACAGGATATCGGATACAGCCACATGAAGCTTCTCCGCCACCTTTTCCAGCAGGGTGGGAACCTTCTCCTCCATCACCGCGGCGGGAGCACTGCACCTGGGATCTGCCTGTTTGATGCCATACAGCGGCAGCATCACCTTCTGCGGATCGATCTTCTCCGTCTCGATCTCCCGGTCCAGATGGGGTGCCAGGGAGGGGATCACAAACCAGGGCTCCTCGCTGTCAAAAAGGACCTCCTTGGGAGAAAAGACATCCCCGTCATTTTTCAAGAGCACTCTGCCTGCAAGGCCCAGCGGTCTGTCAAACCAGGTGTGCTTTAACATCCCGCCGTAGGGCTCCGTGTTCACCCGTAGGTAGACGCCCTCGGGCATCTCCGGATTGGGCTTTAAGAGGAAGGAGGGCCAGTCGGTGTGGGCCATGGCGATCTGCATGCCTGCCTTCCCGGGGTCCGTGCGAAAAGCGAAAAAGGAGGAAGGGTAGGGACACATATAATATCCCTTTCCGGGCTCCAGGGGCTCACCGCCTCCCAGCTTTACCTCCGTAAATCCCGCTTCCTTCAGTGCCTCCGTGGCTTCCTTCACCACATGAAAGGGGCTCACGCCCCGGTTCAGATATTCTTTCAGTTCCATGTCTGTTCCTTTCCTAATACAGCACCGGCAGATCTTCCTTCGTCACAGCATAAGGGCTGTCATACACAGCCTTCAGATACTCGTCGGTGGTGAAATCCTCCGTCAGGCAGAAGGCCTTGGACCAGGTCATATAGGTCGTCCAACCCACCCGCTTTCGGTGCAGCTCCTCCGGATCCGGCAGAGTTCCGATCTCGCCGATGAGGGCGATCTTCGGCTGCTCCGTGATCTTCATAAGGCTCTGATATTCCTCCTCGCGGGCGGTATGGGAATGTCTTTCGGGATACATGTCCCTGGAGATGATATCCACCACATCATCCCCGGGATAACGATCCGGCGCCGGGGAGTTCCACACCCAGATCAGGTTGTCCAGGTGGTGCACATGGGTGAAGCGCTCATACATTATGCGCCACAGCTTCTTTAGCGGATCGGGGCCCTTTGCTCCCCACCAGAACCAGTCGCCCTCTCCCTCGTGGAAGGGGCGCCACAGGATCGGGACCTGCCGCACGCAGAAAGGCCGCAGGATCCCTGCCATCACATCCAGATCCGACAAAAGGGCCTGATGCTCCGGCGTCCCGGGAATCACGGCCTGCGCCGCGTCAAAATCCGTATGCTCCGTAAAGAAGGCCTTGGACCTGCCACCCAGGGGGGAGAACCAGTGCCAGGTGAAGGTGATAAGGCCCCCTCTGTCCGCCCATTCCCAGGCTCTGCGCAGGGTCCCCAGGTTCTCCGTCACCTCCGTCATGCATTCCTCATCCGTGTCCAGGTAATTGATGTTGGGGGAATAGCTCAGGAGTTCAAAACCAAGCAGTGCAGGCTCCTTCCCCGTCACCTCCCGGAGATGCTCATACTCTTCCATCGCAAGGGTCTGGGTATGCTGCCCCGTCACGATCCGGTCGCCGGAGATCCCCGCCAGGAACTCCATGACCCTTTTCACGCAGTCCTGTGCATTGGGGTTTGAGGGCTGTGTCAGTTTTTCCATGTCTGTGATTCCTCCCTGATCCGGCTCCCGCCGGTACTGCTTCCAAAGACAGATACGCCCGGTGTTTCCCGGGACAACAATTTATTATACTATATCTGCCGAAAAATCAAGAGAAATCCGAAACGGATTTCAAGGTTATCGCCCGGCGAATCTTTGCTCGCGCAGAGGCGACAGCAGATTGCCGGGGCGGGCCATAAAAAGAACCACTCCCCGGGATCCGGGGAATGGTTCCATGATCGCATCTCTATGTCTGCGGCACTTAATCTACAGCGATATCGATGTTCTTGCCGGTCAGGCCCACATAAGCACCGGAAGCGGCCTCACTGCTCTCGGGATGAGCAATGAGCCATTTGTTGCGGGCCCAGAGAAGCTTGTCCTCATCGTTTGCCTCACGGAGTGCGGGCTTCTCGGTATTGGTCCCCTTGGGCAGAACGACACAGACACGGAAATCATCCTTGCCTTCGCCGTTGCAGGGCGCATAGTGCAGGGTGTCCTCATAGACCACCACCACTTCACCTTTCTCGGCCACAAATGCCTTCACCTTGGAGGTGTCCAGCTTTCCGTCCTTGATGTCATCCAGCTTTGCAAGCAACAGCACGAACTGAGAGGTGCCGATGTTCAGCTCGCATCCCCGGTGATACTCCAGGCAGTTCAGCTTCGTGTTGGAGCCCCAGCACATCCCTACCTGAACGGGCATTCCGCCGTAGGCTCTGTCGGAGAACTCCTGATGAAGTGCCTTGCATGCCTCCAGGCTGTCGATGGCAGGCTCGTAAGCCACACCCTCTGCGGGAAGCGCGATCTTCTCCATGGCATCCAGAAGGGGTGCCACATCATAACCGGTCAGAACGCTTCCGTATCTCTTGAATTCTTCGCTGTGAACAGATATCAATTGCATTTTTCTACCTCCGTGATCGTTTTTCGGTACAAAACCCTACTCTCATCTTATCACCGGGCAGGCATGATTTCCTACCATTTTCTGTCAGAAATCCGTCACTGATTCTTATTGTTGAGCAGCGTGCGGAAGGCCATCTTGGACATCTCCGCCTTATACACCACTCTGGTCAGGATCCAGGCGGCGATAAAGCCGACGGTGGTCAGAAGGTAGGCAGCGGCGATGGAGACGCCCATGGAGTCAAAAAGGGACGCAACGGGCGAGTGCTCGTTTAATCCACCCATCACCGCAAACACGCACAGCATCATGATGATCATGGAGACGATGAAGTACTTATACGCAAAAGCAAAGTAGATCATCACCACGCACAGAAGCGCACCCAGGGTCACGATGGTCATGCACTGCATCTGGTACTCTTCGGGGGTGCCGTGGGTACCGAAGTATGCATGGAGCAGGATCACCACGGTCATCATCACATACACCCAGGGAACCACCGCGATCAGCGGATAGGTGCACTGGATCTTCTTTTTGTAGGGGGAGGACTGGATCAGGGTCGACATATCAACGGAGATGATCAGCTGATAGACGAACATGGAGGACAGGATCACATAAAAGCCGCCCACCAGGGAATTGGCTCTGCCGGCCACTTCCAGAACGATCCCGATGACGCCGAAGAGCGCAGCAAACCCCAGCTGCTTTTTCAGTGCCAGTCCGTATTGCACCAGTTTGTATGCATTCACCAATTCTTTCATCTCATTTTCTCCTCGCACGATAAGTGCTTTTTTTACAGATTTCCCGGATCCGCACGGAAAGCGGATCCTGCAAACTCAGGCCGCGCTGACGGCATCACCCGTTTTTGCAGCCCCATCCTTCTTCTGCCGGAATACGGGGCTCAATGCAAAGAGCCAGAAAACGGAAGCTCCGATGACGGACAGCGGGATCATGCTCCAGGAAACCACATTGCCCTGCATTGCGGCACCCGTGGGGTCGCCGCTGATGACCAGGATCAGATTGTTATTCAAAAAGTGCATCATGACGGGAACCCAGATGTTGCCGGTCTTCATGTATGCATAGGCAAAGAAGATACCCAGTGACACGCATGTCACCAATTGCTGTACCAGCATCTGCAAACCGGTCCCGTCGGAGTAGAAGTAAAAGTCCGCTCCCACGTGCCAGAGGCCCCAGAGGACGCCCAGCAGCAGGGTCCCGCCCAGCGCGCCGAACCGCTTTTGCAAGATGGGCTGCAGGAAATATCTCCAGCCGTACTCCTCTCCCAGGAACATGATGATGGTCAGCGGGGCATTGAGCAGAACCATCCCCCAGAGCGCCAGAGCATCACGCCCGGAGAACATGGCGGTAAACCCTTCCGTCAGGATGGAGATGTCCCCTTCCGATGCGGCCGACAGACCGTAGAGAATGGCAATCCTTGCAAAGTACAGGAGCACAAAGAGCAGGATCATCAAAATCGAAACCAGGGGACGGTGGAACCGCATCCCTGCATTTTCCCTCTTCTCTCTGCCGCATGCACAGACAAAGATCAGGAAAAAGATGGTGGTGACAATGATCGCTACGTTGGCCAGCTGGGCCGCATAGGCAGCGCCACCCATCTCCTCGGGGATCACCCCCCCCACCTGTACCATGCAGCAGATCATGGTGAGGATCCCCGCCACGAGGATCGTCACATAGGCTGCCTTGGGAAGCTTTTTCTCATCTCTGGCAAAGAGCTTCGCCATGACGACGCCGCAGGCGGGATACATCATCTGGGCGATGAGGAACACGCTCAGGTCCTGCCCCCGGTTGTACCCGACGATCATCACCGGGATCATGAGGAAATCCACACCGAAGGCGATGAGCAGGAACACGGGGAGCTTTTTCCGGTCCTCCGTGATGAAGCGGCTCTGTTCCCGGTCGCCCCGGAAATTAATGAAACGGAGCAGGATCCGCTCTTCGGACACATAGATGGCACAGGCTGCCAGGATCCCCAGCACCAGTGCCCAGCAAAGGGAATTCATCCCGGGGGTGGTGGCAAGGGCAAAGGCCAGTCCCAGGTCCGCCAGAACCTGCACCGCGGATGCGAGCATAAATGCCAGCATGCCGTCGGTATAATGGGTGTACTTCCGCATCACGTTTAAGGCCAGCAGCTCCGTGAACAAAAAGCCAAAAGCCAGAGACAGGGTAATGCCTGCAAGAGAAACGCCTCCCACCGGTGTTCCGGCCTCGGAAAACTGTCTGCCCAGGTTTATGGCACATCCCGCCGAGATCACCAGGTACTGGATCAGTCTGCGGATCACATCCGTCAGGATCCCTCTCCTTAGCAGATCCGGTCCCTTCTGAGACAGGGCCAGGATACCGAAGTCAAATTTCTTATCCAGGATTCCCTGAAAGACGAAGAAGTCCGTCATAATATCCAGAGAGGAAAACAGGGCCAGCGCTACGATCACACCGACGGTGGCGCCGAACATGGAGGAAAACAGGAAGGTCCCGGCAAAAAAGACCGGTGTTCCCAAAAGGACGAAAAGTATCGTAAAAAGGTCAGGCGAAAACAGCCTGTAAGTACGGATCCAGTTTTTCATGTTATGCCTCCGCGCTCCTTATTTCCCCTGGTAAAGTTTCGAATTCTGCTTCATGACAGCTACGCAGATCTGGGACAGGGTAGGTGTCTCGGTGACGACTTTCAGTCCTGCCAGCTCGTTTAAGCGCTCAGACAGGCACAGTCCCTCGAATCCGTAAGTACTGGTGGAGGTAGAGTAGAGCACCTTCAAAGCTGCCGCCTCATCTTCCTTCTCTCCCTTGACCACGGTGTATTTCTCCTTCAGCTCCTCCACGAAGCCCTGCTCTACGATGGTGCCGTTCTCCACGATGATGGCGTAGTCCGTGACGCTCTCCATATCCGCGATATTGTGGGTGGAGAACAGGACACTGCGCTGTCCCTCCTTGCTGAGGAGGTAGGAGCGGATCATGTCATTGAGCTTGTCACGCATCAGGGGATCTAAGGGGGATGCGGGCTCGTCCAGCAGGAGCAGATCCGTCTCTCTGGCCAGGACACCTGCCAGCTTCAGCTTCATCTGGTTGCCGTCGGACAGATCGGTGATCTTCTTCGTGGGCTCATTGGGGATGGCCAGCTGATCGCAGATCTCATCGTAACGTTTCTCGTCAAAGCTGGGGAACAGAAGCTTCTGCACGTCCTTGCCCTGACGGAGGGTCCAGGCGGGCAGGTAGTAATTGCCGGTGCCCTCGTAGCCGATCCTGTCCTTCACATCGGGGATATTCTCCCGATCCTGATCGTTGTATTTTCCAAAGAAGGTCAGCTTTCCTTTATAATCCAGCCGGATCCCTGCCAGGATATCCAGCAGCGTGGTCTTACCTGCACCGTTCTCGCCGATGAGGGCGGTTGCAAATCCCTTGGGAATATCCAGGGTGGGGACGATGAGGGAAAAACCCTTGTAGTGCTTCTCGATCTGTTCTCCGTGGATCACACTTTCAAATTCCATTTCAATCCTCCTTTAATGTGAGCAACGCCTTCAGCGTTTCGACCAGTTCCGTCTCGGAGAGTCCTGCGACCCTGGCGGAGTCGATGGC
>JAILAF010000129.1 GCA_024681775.1 Lachnospiraceae bacterium | reverse complement strand
AATGTTGAGAAGATCGAAGTAGTCCGCAGAGGTAAGGTACGCAGAGCAAAGCTGAACTACCTGCGTGAGCGCACCGGTAAGGCCGCTAAGGTCAAAGAAGTCGTTCGCTGATCAGAAAGGACAATCGCTTAGGCGGTTGTCTTTTTTTTGTTGCAATGCCCCGCAACCTGCCACCGCATTTCCCACTACTCTATTCCCTTGATTTATGGTAAAATCATAGTAATTGTGAGGACTTTTGGGAGAACAAAATGGCTAAGAACAAGGGGCTATCCTTTTACCAGAAAAAGAAGCATATCAGCTCCAAACTCCTGTCGGAGATTTTGTCCTGGCTGTTTTCCGTTGCGGCCGTGATCTTCCTTGGTATCGTAACGGTTTATTTTTTTGGTATGTCTTCCAATGTGGTTGGCAACTCCATGGAGCCCGCTCTGGGCAGCGAGCAGGAGATCCTGATCAACCGCTTTTCCTATGTGCTGGGATCTCCGGATTACGGAGACGTGGTGCTCTTTCTTCCCAACGGAAACGAAAATACCCACTATTACACAAAGCGGATCGTCGGGCGCCCCGGTGACACGGTAGTGGTCAGGGACGATATTTTGTATGTAAATGACATCCCCAGTGAGTATGTGAAGGAGAAAATCCTGGATCCCGGCATCGCCGAGTCACCGCTGCTCCTTGGTTCGAAAGAATATTTTGTAATGGGAGACAATCCTTCCTCCAGTGAGGATTCCCGCTCTTCCAACATCGGCTTTGTGAAAGAAGAAGACATCGTGGGGAAAGTCTGGCTGGCCCGCAAGGGAGACGGATACAAAACGCATCTTGTAAAGTAACGGAGAGGACTCTATGAACTATCAATGGTATCCCGGACACATGACCAAATCCGTCCGGGCCATGCAGGATCAATTAAAACTCATCGATCTGGTAATCGAAATCCTGGATGCCCGCATCCCTTTCAGCAGCCGGAATCCGGACATCGACAGACTGGGAAACGGAAAGTTCCGTCTGGTGATCCTGAACAAGGCAGATCTGGCAGATCCCGCCGTCACAGCCCTTTGGAAAGCGTATTTTGAAGGAAAAGGCATCAAGGCAGTGGAGTGCAATGCCAAGGCACCGGGGCTGGCCAAATCTCTAAAACCCGTCATTGCGGAGGTTTGTAAGGACAAGATCGAGCGGGACAAAAAGCGCGGCATTCTGAACAGACCCATCCGTGCCATGATCTGCGGGATCCCCAATGTCGGGAAGTCCACCTTCATCAATACCTTCATCGGCAAAGCGGCCGCCAAGACCGGCAATAAGCCCGGCGTCACCAGAAGCAATCAATGGATCCGCACCGGCGCAAATGTGGAGCTTCTGGATACCCCCGGTATCCTCTGGCCCAGATTTGAGGACCAGACCGTTGGAATGCATCTGGCCTTTATCGGTTCCATGAACGATCAGATCCTCATCACGGAAGAGCTGGCCTCGGACCTGATCCGCTTTCTGCGGAAGGACGCTCCCGGGAAGCTGGAAGCATATTATCACATTGCAGGTGCCCCGGAAGGCGCCGAGCACCTGGAGGATAGCGTGCTGCGGCAGATTGCTGCGAGCAGAGGCTTCCTGAAAAAAGGAGAAGAACCGGATACGGAGAAGGCATCCGCCCAGACGCTGGAGGACTTCCGTGCCGGGAGATTCGGCCGCATCAGTGTGGAACGGCCGGAATAAAGATTACATGGAGGCATACTATGACCAGATTTCAAAAAGAGCTGATTTCCACCGCTGTCTATTTCCTGGTGGTACTGGCTCTGACCGCGTTTGTGATCAAATATGTGGGGCAGCGCACCGTTGTGGAGGGTCCCTCCATGAACGATACGCTGGAAAACGGAGACAATCTGTGGGTGAACAAGCTGGGATACCATTTCGGAGACCCGGAGCGCTTTGATATCGTCGTGCTGAAGGTTCCCTATGAACCCGGAACCTATTACATCAAGCGTGTCATCGGCCTTCCCGGCGAAACCGTACGCATCGATGAAAACGGTGTGATCTATATCAATGGGGAGGTGCTGGAGGAGCATTACGGCAAGGAGACCATTGATACGGCTCACATCGGCCGTGCCTTACAGGAGATTCAGCTGGGAGCGGATGAATTCTTCGTCATGGGTGATAACAGGAACAATTCCATGGACAGCCGTTTTGAGGCTGTGGGAAACATTCCCCGCTCCGACCTCATCGGCAAGGCCGTTTTTCGGATCTATCCCTTCTCCAAGTTCGGGAGGGTGGGAAAATGAAGGCCATCTCCGAGATCAAAGCGGAATTTGAAGCGCTAACGGAAAAGGATTATCTGTCTTTTGCGGAAAGCTATGCAGGAGACGAACGCTCCGGCGTGGCAAAGTTCTGCGCGGCTGCCCGGAAAAAAGCGGAAGCGCTGGAAGCGGAGAAACGGCGGATCGATGCCCTTTGGGCCTTCGAACGGCAGTACCCTGACTGCCGCTTTATCTGCGGCATCGACGAAGTGGGAAGAGGCCCCTTCGCCGGTCCTGTTGTGGCCGGTGCCTGCATTTTGCCGAAAGATTGTGACATTCTGTATATAAACGATTCCAAGAAACTCTCCGAAAAAATGAGAGAGAAGCTCTATGACGACATCCGCGAAAAGGCAGTGGCCGTCAGCGTTGGAGTGATCTCCGCAGCAAGGATCGACGAGATCAACATCCTGCAGGCCACCTACGAAGCCATGCGCGCAGCTATCGTATCTTTAAGCGTAGCGCCGGACCTTTTGTTAAACGATGCCGTCATGATCCCTGAGGTTTCCATACCGCAGGTGCCCATCATCAAAGGGGATGCCAAAAGCATCTCCATCGGTGCCGCCAGCATTTATGCCAAGGTCACCAGAGACCGGATGATGAAAGAGCTCGGGAAACAATACCCAGCCTACGGCTTCGAAAAAAATGCAGGCTACGGTACTGCGGAGCACATTTCTGCATTGCGGGAATTCGGACCCTGCCCGGAGCACCGCAGGAGCTTCATTCACGACTATATCTGAATTTCTCGGGAGCGTAATCTATGGCAGATCTGTTTGGGGCCAATTCCATATTCCGTACCGGCAGCGGCCCGGCGCAGACCGTCAGATCCGGGGAGCCTGCCGCATCCGCTGAACCTGCATTGCGGCAGCAAACCCTTGCCAATGAAGTCTCCGGACTGAAGGCAGGAGATACCTTCAAGGCACAGGTGGTGGAGCGAAATGACAGTCAGGTCACTTTGCGTCTTTCCGACGATTCCGTCATTCATGCCTCCATCGGGAAAGGAATCCCTGCAGCAGTGGGAGATACACTGACCTTTGAGGTCCGTTCCAATCAAAGCACCCTTTCCTTAAGTCCTCTGTATACCAATACCGCATCGGACCCCACCGCCTTAAGGGCGCTGGATATGGCAGGGATCGCCCCTTCCGAAAAGGCTGTCTCCATGACTTCCTCTATGATGCAGGCAGGGATGTCCATCGACCGAGGGTCCCTTCTGCAGATGTTTTCCTCCGTGAACGCACACCCCAATGCATCCGTACAGGATGTGGTGGATCTCACCCGCCTGGGGATCCCGGTAAATGACCGGAATCTGGCACAGATCTCGGATTACAAGAATCTCTCCTATGAACTGGGAGAGGGGATGCGGGAAGTGGCGGACAAAATGGGAGAGACGATCCTGAGCCTGGTGGAGAGCGGTGATACCGTCAAAGCCGGCGAGGTGCTTCTGTCTCTGGCAAAGCTTTCGGAAGGTGCTATCCCCGAAGATCTGGAAGCAGCCATTGCTGCCATCCGGACAGAAGAGGAAGGGGCTGCTGCGGAAGGTGGGCAGGCAGATGCACGAGCCCTCGGCCCGGATGCAGGAACCCTTACGAACTTGTCTGAATCGCTTAAGGGGGAAACGGATCCTGCCGCGGCAAAGGAAGCGCGGACCGATGCACCTGCCGGCGCGGATAACGCCCGGGCTGCGGTGGAAGCTCCTCTATCCGCCGCGCAAAAGGCACTGGAGCTGCTGAAGGCAATGCAGGGAGGGACTGCGGAAGATCCGAAAGTGACAGCAGCCGGTGGGGAGGCCAAAGCACAAAACGGCGGCAGCAATGATGCAGCAACACTTGAAGCCACCGCAAAAACGGCAGACGGTGCTTCGGTCATCGCATCGGATGCAGGCAAGGTCCTGATCCGGGATGCCGGCGCTGCAGACCAAAGCGGAAATGCTGCCGCTTCGGCACGCCTCGAAAATGCAGGCTACGAGGACCTGGCAAGGGCACTCTCAAATGACCTCCGGGGGGCGGAAAAGGTGCTCCTTGGCCTGTCGGAGTCCCTGCGGGAAAATGCTGCCGGTACCGATGCGCCCATGCAGGTATCCGACCTGATGAATGCCTTCCGGCAGGTCCTGGGCAAGGCGCTGTCCGAAAAGGATATGGGGACCCTGAAGACCCTTTTGCAGGATCCGGCTCTCAGGGATCTTACCACGGATCTCTTAAAAGCCCAATGGAGCATCTCTCCCAAGGAGGTATCCGAAAAGGAGAAGGTGGAAGACCTCTACCGGAGACTGAACACCCAGCTGGAGCGGATCACGGAGACACTGGATAAACAGAATCTCACCCAGACCCCGGCCTTTCAGAGTAGCTCCAATATGCAGCAGAATCTGGATTTCCTCCAGCAGGTGAACCAGATGTATGCCTATGTGCAGCTCCCCATCCGCCTCTCCGGCGGCGATACCGCCCACGGGGATCTGTATGTCTACACCAACGGCAAGAAGCTCACCGGAAAGGAATCCTCTGTCAGTGCATTGCTGCATCTGGATATGGAGCATTTGGGTCCCCTTGACGTGTATGTGGCACTGGACCGCTCCGGGCCGCAGCAAAAGGTCAGCACCCAATTCTACGTGCAGGACGATTCCATCCTGGATTTCCTGGCAGAGCACATGGACGAGCTGAACGCCCGTCTGGAATCCAGAGGCTATGCCTGCAGCTGTAAGATGCATGTGCGCGGAGAAAAAGATGAGGACGACGGATTGCCGGAGGGCGGTATTGCCCCCCTGCTCATCTCTCAGGCACATTTAAGGGGCGGCGAGATCTCTTTTGATGTGCGCACCTGATCCCGCTTTGTCCGGACACGGAAATAACGAGGCAGATTTATGGCAGACTCGAAACAAAACAAGCCCAAGCAGGCCATTGCGCTGGAATACGATCCAGGCGACCAGGCGCCAAAGGTGGTTGCCTCCGGCCGAGGGCTCATCGCGGAAAAGATCATAGAGAAGGCGAAAGAAGCGGATGTGCCCATCCACAGGGACGATAAGCTGGCGGATACCCTTTCCAGACTGGAGATCGGAGAGATGATCCCGCCGGAGCTGTACGAGGTGGTGGCGGAGATCCTGATCTTTGTGGATTCCATGGACAAGATCCGGAACAAGATCCGCTCTTAAGACTGATAAGGAGTCAGATTGAACAAAAGAACCGTGGGAACGGCAGGGGAATCTCTTGCCGCAGCCTATTTAAAAGACAAAGGTGTCAGTATCCTGGAGACCAATTTCCGCTGCCGCAGCGGTGAGATCGACCTGGTCTGCGAGGACGAAGGGTATCTCGTATTTGCGGAGGTAAAGTACCGCAAGACCCCCAAAGCAGGCTCCCCTCTGTCGGCCGTTACCATCCCAAAACAGAGAACCATCTGCCGTGTGGCGGATTTCTACCGCGTGCGGCATGGCATCCCTCTGTCCAGGAGCATCCGTTACGATGTGATCGGTATCTGCGGAAACGAGATCTCCTGGATCAAAAATGCATTTCCTCACAGAGCTTAGAGAAAAAAGAAGGAGAACTATGGCAACCATTTTAGTATGTGATGACGATCACGAGATTGTGGACGCGATCGAGATCTACCTCTCCCAGGAGGATCATCGGATCCTGAAGGCTTATGACGGGGAGGAGGCTCTGGAGATCCTGGCAAAGGAGGATGTGCAGCTCCTGCTCATCGATCTGATGATGCCCAAGATGGATGGGATCCATACCATCATGAAGCTGCGGGAGAAGAGTTCCATCCCCATCCTGATCCTCTCTGCCAAGTCGGAGGATACGGATAAGATCCTGGGGCTCAACATCGGCGCCGATGATTACATCACGAAGCCCTTCCATCCCCTGGAGCTGGTGGCCAGAGTCAAGTCCGCCCTGCGCAGATACACTTCCCTGGGGAGCCTGAAGGACGACGGCAGCATCTACAAAACCGGGGGTCTGATCATCAATGACGATTCCAAACAGGTGACGGTGGACGGAGATCCCATCAAACTGACCCCCATCGAATACAGCATCCTGCTCCTTCTCATGAAGAATCCCGGGATCGTTTTTTCCACGGACGAGATCTACGAAAAGATCTGGAACGAGAGTGCCTTCGGCGCGGAAAATACCGTAGCGGTCCACATCCGGCACATCCGTGAGAAGATCGAGATCAATCCCAAGGAGCCAAAATATCTGAAAGTGGTATGGGGCGTAGGCTACAAGATCGATCAGGAGAACGAGGGCTTAAACAGCGTATGAAAAAAGCCAGACTGACCAATCTGGCGGGCGGTCTTGCGTGTTTGTTCCTTTCGGCATTCATCGCAGCCCTCGCCGGCAGCATGATCATAAAATCTTTCATCCGTGTATCCTACCTGGAGGAGGACAAGACCTATTACCTGGATCCCATGCGATCCTCCAGAGATTTTACGGAAACGGAGATCTTTGACGACCTCTTTGCCCGGCAGGCGGAGGATGTGCTTCGCTATGTGGCTGCAAAGCGCATTATGGAGGCCGAAGCCGGGTATCTTCCCAAACGCCAGTTTCACATCAATCAATATGCCGTCGATACGGGACTTCCGGACGATTGCGACGTGGATGTCACATTTTTCCTGGATGATCTGGTAAAATGGGGGCGTTTCGGTGCGGGCTATTCGGAAGTCCGGATGTCTCTCAACGATTTCCTCACCTATTTCGGCAATATCTATTTTCTGGACAATTTCCAGATCGATGGCAGCGACAGCGTAACTTTCCTGGGATTCAAACGTGTGGACCGGTCCTTTAACGGCATCGACCCCGGCCTGCAGAATCGCATGATGAAAAACGGTCTGAGCTTCGCCACCATCCAGAAAGCGATCCTGAACTATATCCTGACGGAATGTCCCGACTATATCACCGTGCTGGATTCGGAAGAAGATCCCAGCGTGCTGGTTAACGTACTGGATATGCGCTGTACCACTGCCCTCGGAAAGCGATCCTTAACCCAGGTATGTGACAACTGGGTGGATTTTACACGGATTCAGCGCAATCTGGACAAAAACATTTCCGAGCTTTATCGGATCCATCGGATCTATACTGCCGGAAAACAGCGGTTTTCCGAAGGTAATTCCAATCTGATCTATGTGGTTCGGACAGACGATGACGGTACTGTCAGATTCGATACCAATCAGTCGGATTATGAAGGCGTTTCGGAGGAAGGACTGACGGAAGTTTTTTCCGAGAATCTGCAGTCCCTCATCTATTACAGACAGACCTACGAGTACAGCGGACTGTCCGATCTGGATGTAACCCTCCTGGATCATCAGATGCGTCTGTGGTCCTCCGTCGTATATCCCGCAGACACCAAAATCTGGATGTATGTGGATCTGGATATGGGAGCGGAGGATTCCTTCCGCATGGTTTCGGAGCAATATAATTCCATCCGTGCCAATATCAAATACTACCTGGTGGGACTGCTGAT
The DNA here is from genome assembly GCA_024681775.1 of Lachnospiraceae bacterium. Lineage (GTDB taxonomy): Bacteria > Bacillota > Clostridia > Lachnospirales > Lachnospiraceae > AC2028. The sequence continues at coordinate 38,920 of JAILAF010000129.1, read as the reverse complement.
CATGATCATGCTGTGGATCCTGTTCTTCGTCTATCTGCTTTTCGAAACCGGTCGTTATATCGGAGAAGACGGAGAGATCAGGTTTTACAAAATGCCAATGGACCACCTCTTTATCGAGACCATGCTGGTCCTTGCATTTTTTGCCGTGCGGGGCATGATGCATCTCTATCAGGTGCTGCAGGATGCGACGGAGACGCTTTACGTAACCTCCATCGACGATCCGGCCAGGGGGATGAACTGTTATCCGTATTATGCGCTTTACGGCTTCGGTGTCTGCCTGATCCTTTTGATGTTCACCATGTCGCTGAGCCGCAGGATCAAAAGCCATACGCTCTGGACGGGGTCCTTCCTGTATATTCTGGACCGTCTCTTCCGCCTAGTCTATCGCAGGCTTTACACCACCAGGAGCACGGGGCTCAGCATCATCCTGCCTTACAACCTTTTCCTCTTTTTCAATATCGCCAACGTGATCTTTGTCTACAGAATGTGGGGAGGCAATCGCTACTGGGCTGTGGTAGCCGCCATCCTTCTGATCCTGGTGGACGCACTGGCGGGAGTGATGCTGGTGCGAAGCCACGCGGAGCGCAAGGAGATCGTGAACGGCATCCGCAGGATCCGGGGCGGAGAAGTGGATTACAAGATCTCCGGCGAGCATATGAATCCTGAGAATGCGGTTTTGGCGGAAGCGGTAAACAATATCGGGGAAGGGATTGAAAGTGCCGTAAACACCAGCATGCGAGACGAAAAGATGAAGTCGGACCTCATCACCAATGTCTCTCATGACTTAAAAACGCCCCTCACATCCATCATCAACTATGTGGATCTCCTGCAAAGGAGCGGTATGGAACAGGAGCCCCAGGCAGGATACCTGCGGATCCTGGCGGACAAATCCGCAAGACTGAAGCTCCTTTTGGACGATCTGCTGGAAGCTTCCAAGATTTCCTCCGGCAATATCGAACTGAACCTGGTACACCTGAACCTGACGGAGCTGATCCGGCAATGTGCAGGAGAGTTCGAGGAGAATCTGGCCAAAAAAGATCTCACCCTGGTGGTGAGCCATCTGGATACAGCCTACATCCGCGGCGACGGCAGACGGACCTGGCGGATCATGGACAATCTGCTGCAGAATGTGTGTAAATACGCCATGAGCGGCACCCGTGTCTACATCACGGTCCACAAGGAAAACGGCAAAGTGGAGCTTTCCGTTAAAAACGTGGCGGATAAGCCCTTTACCCTGCAGGGAAAAGAGCTGACGGAGCGTTTCATCCGCGGTGACGAATCCAGGTCCACGGAAGGAAGCGGACTGGGCCTCTTCATCGCAAGAAGCCTGACCCAGCTCCAGGGCGGCGATTTTTCCGTCTCCGTGGATGGCGATCTCTTTAAAGTCACCATGGTCTTCCCGGAGGAAATGGAGCCGGAAGCACTCGCGCAAAGCAAGGGAGAAGAGAAGGATACAAAATAAAAAGGCGCCCCCTAAGGGGACGCCGGATGAATACTTTATGCATTACATTGCCCGAAGGGCGATGCATGGGATCGAACTGTCGCATTACTGGATATCGATAAAAGCGCGTCTGTTGTACGCATCCAGAAAAGCGTGCATCTTGTCCGTGTTATCCATGACATTGGACATGGACGCGTCGTGATTCATAAAGTCGATGATGGAGGCGATGAACTTGCTCATGTCCACCTCGAGGAAATAAGGCTTGTGATAGATCTCCGGAGGGAGATAGGTCAGATTGGTGGTGATGACCTTGTCAAAGTAGCCCTTCTCGTAGGCATTGTCAAAGCCCGCCAGACCATCCGTAAAGAGACCGAAGGTGGTGCACAGATACACCCGTCTGGCGTTCATTTCCTTCAGCTGTCTCGCAGTATCCAGCATGGAACCGCCGGAGGAGATCATATCATCGATGATGATCACATCCTTGCTGTCGATGTCGTCTCCCAGGAATTCATGAGCGACGATGGGATTCTTGCCACCCACGATCTTCGTGTAATCCCTGCGCTTGTAGAACATGCCGGTATTGACGCCCAGCACATTTGCAAAGTAGATGGCTCTGTCCAGCGCACCCTCATCGGGGGAAATGACCACCATGTGGTCCTGGTCCACCAGCAGATCCGGCTCGTTGTTCAGCAGCGTCTTGATGAACTGGTAAGGCGCCATGAAATTGTCAAAGCCGGAGATGGGCGTGGAGTTCTGGACTCTGGGATCATGGGCATCAAAGGTGATGAAATTGTCAATGCCCATACTCTTCAGTTCGGAGAGTGCGTAAGCCGCATCCAGGCTCTCACGGCCGCTCCTGCGGTGCTGTCTGCCCTCGTAGAGGAAGGGCATGATCACATTGATCCGTCCGGCCTTACCGTCACAGGCTGCGATCATACGTTTCAGATCCTGATAATGATCGTCGGGGGACATGTGATTTTCAAAGCCGTTCATGTTGTAAGTGATGGAGTGGTTGCACACATCCACCAGGATAAAAATGTCCTTGCCACGGACGCTTTCGTTCACCTGGCCCTTACCTTCCCCGCTGCCGAAGCGTGGAATGGAGTAGTCCAGCATGTAATTGTTCTCGATGTATCCCTGGAATGCGGGATCGTTCTTGACCTTATCATTGTGAACAGTCTTGCGGAAGTTCACCAGATATTGATTGATCCGCTCTCCCATAGACTGCATGGAAGGGAGCACCAGGAGCTTTAAGGGCCCTACGGGTATTGCATTTTCAAGTTCTGTTAAATTGGGCATATTTCCTCCAGAGGATCGTCAAAAGCGCGATCTTTCAGTCCGTTCCTTTCCGGAACACACTAAATATATAGCATTCCCGCAAGTGACAAGTCAAGGCAAAAAGGATAGAATAGACCTTATGAAAAAGGAAGGACATCTCATACAAAATATCGTTCCCGGCAGCATTGCACAGGAGATGGAGATCGAAGCGGGTGACCTGCTGCTCTCCATTGACGGCAAGGAGGTCGAGGACATCTTTGATTACCAGTACATGACCACAGAGGAGCATCTGGAGGTACTCATCCGCAAGAAGGACGGAGAGGAATGGCTTCTGGAGATCGAGAAGGACCCCGAGGAGGATCTGGGGCTCATGTTTGCCTCCGGCCTCATGGACGATTACCGGAGCTGTTCCAACAAATGCGTTTTCTGCTTCATCGATCAGATGCCGCCGGGCATGCGGCCCACATTGTATTTTAAGGATGACGATTCCAGACTCAGCTTCCTGCAGGGCAATTACATCACACTGACGAATCTGTCCCAAAAGGATCTGGACCGCATCATCCGTTACCATCTTTCTCCCATCAATATCTCTTTTCACACCATGAACCCCGCCCTGCGCTGCGAAATGCTTCACAACCGGTTTGCGGGAGAGGCCTTAAAGAAGGTAGATCCCCTCTTCGAAGCGGGCATCGAGATGAACGGCCAGATCGTGCTGTGTAAGGGGATCAACGATGGGAACGAGCTGGAGTACTCCATCCGGGAGATGATGAAGTACCTCCCCCACCTGCGCAGCGTCTCCGTGGTACCCGTAGGCCTCACGAAATACAGAGACCATCTGCCGAAGCTGGAATCCTTTGGACCGGAGGAGTGCGGTGAAGTCATCGATCTCATCGAGAAATATCAAAAGATCTGTTTCGAAAAGCACGGCCTGCATTTCATCCATGCCAGTGACGAATTCTATCTGACTGCCGGCAGACCCATGCCGGAGGAAGCGCGCTACGACGGCTTCCTGCAGCTGGGCAACGGCGTCGGGATGGTGCGGCTCATGGAAAATGAATTCGATAAAGATCTGAAGGCCCGCCTGGAAAGCGGCGTTCGGCCCGAGCCCATCGAGCTTTCCGCCATCTGCGGCACCCTGATCTATCCCGTGATCCGGAAAATGGCTGACCGCATCATGGAATGCTACCCGGAAGCCAGGCTCCACATCTATCCCATCCGGAACGATTTCTTCGGCCCTACCATCACGGTGACGGGGCTCCTTACCGGCAGGGATATCTGCGCGCAGCTTCAGGGGAAGCCCCTTGGAAAGGTGCTCCTTTTGCCGGAAAATGTACTGCGCGCCGGAGAGGAGATCCTTTTGGACGACATGACCAGGGCCCAGCTTTCCGATGCTTTACAAGTACCTGTTCATACGATAAAATCAGGTGGTTATGATCTGTTGGATCTGATTTTTGATGCCAACTGGGACAAAAGATCATAATGCGTTTTTTGCTTGCAGAATAAGCATTATGGCTTTGTGGCATCAGGACAAATAAAACGAGGAATTTATGAGTAAGAAAAGTACGCGCCCCATCGTCGCTGTGGTGGGACGCCCCAATGTAGGAAAATCCACACTGTTTAACACCCTGGCGGGAGAGCGGATCTCCATCGTTCAGGATACCCCCGGCATTACCAGAGACCGGATCTATGCCGATGTGACCTGGCTGAACTATTCCTTCACCATGATCGACACCGGCGGCATCGAGCCCGACAGCAAGGATGTGATCCTTTCCCAGATGCGGGAGCAGGCGCAGATCGCCATCGATACGGCAGATGTGATCATTTTCCTGGTGGATGTGCGCACCGGCCTGCAGGATGCGGACTCCCAGGTGGCGGACATGCTCCGCCGATCCGGTAAGCCCGTGGTACTGGTGGTAAATAAGGTGGACAGTTTTGAAAAATACGAGGCGGATGTCTATGAGTTCTACAACCTGGGCATCGGCGATCCCTTCCCCATATCCTCCCTGAACAAGCTGGGACTGGGAGATATGCTGGACGAAGTGGTCAAGCATTTTCCGGAAGGGAGCGAGGAGGTCGCAGAAGACGAGCGCCCCAGGATCGCCATCATCGGCAAGCCCAATGTGGGCAAGTCCAGTCTCATCAACAAGCTTCTGGGGGAGGACAGACTCATTGTCTCCGACATCGCCGGCACCACGAGAGACGCGGTGGATACGGAGGTCACCTACCAGGGCAAAGAGTATGTCTTTATCGATACCGCAGGTCTGCGCAGGAAAAATAAGGTGAAAGAGGATCTGGAGCATTACATGATCCTCCGCACCGTAGCCGCCGTAGAGCGGAGCGATATCGCTGTGCTGGTCATCGATGCCACGGAAGGCGTTACCGAGCAGGATGCCAAGATCGCAGGCATCGCCCACGACAGAGGCAAGGCGGTGATCATCGCCGTGAACAAATGGGATGCGGTGGAGAAGGATGACAAGACCATCTATCGCTTTACCGAGGATGTAAAGCAGGTTCTTTCCTTCATGCCCTACGCCGAGATCCTCTTTATCTCCGCCCTGTCCGGACAGCGTCTTCCGAAGCTCTTCGAGACCATCGAATCCGTCTCTCAGAGCCAGAATCTGCGGGTGGGCACCGGAGCGCTCAACGAGATCATGTCCGAGGCCGTTGCCATGCAGCAGCCTCCCAATGACAAGGGCAAGATCCTGCGTCTCTACTACATCACCCAGGTGGCGGTAAAGCCCCCTACCTTCGTGATCTTTGTGAACGATAAGGAACTGATGCATTTTTCCTACACGAGGTACATCGAGAACCAGATCCGCAAGACCTTCGGGTTCAAGGGTACTCCTATGAAATTCATTATCCGCCAGCGGAATGAAGATGAAAAATAATGCCTTATGAAAGGCTGTGAGCGGAGGGGTTTATGGTCAGGTTGTATGCATTTTTGATCGGATATGTGTTCGGTTTGTTTCAGACCGCCTTTATCGTCGGCAAGATTAAGGGCGTAGACATCCGTCAGCACGGGAGCGGAAACGCCGGTACCACCAACGCCCTGCGGGTGCTGGGGCCGAAGGTGGGACTCATCGTGTTTGCCGGTGATATGCTCAAAGGCATCATCGCCTGCCTTATTGTGAAGGCACTGTTCCTGAACGCCTACCCGGAGCTGGGCTATCTGCTTCCCACCTATTGCGCTGCCGGATGCGTGCTGGCACATGATTTTCCTTTTTACATGCATTTCAAGGGCGGAAAAGGCATTGCAGCCACCGGCGGCACCGTTATGGGAGGATTCCCCTGGCCCTTTACCGTTGTGGGACTGGCACTGTTCTTTGTTCCCTTTTTTCTTACCCATCTGGTTTCCCTGTGCAGCCTGATGCTGTATTCCGGCCTGTTTATCGAGCTGGTGATCCTGTCCAACACGGGTCTGTTTCGTTTCGGAGCCATGACCCCCGAAGCCAGGACGGAGACCATTATCGTTTTCGGACTGCTGATGCTGCTGGCTTTCTGGCAACACAGATCCAATATCGGAAGGCTTCTGAGAGGTGAGGAGAATAAAACCTACCTGAAGAAAAAGAAAACTGCGGAATAATACGGACTTTAACAGATACTTCATGGAGGCAGATATGGCAAAAATCACAGTTCTGGGCGGAGGCACCTGGGCCATTGCACTGGCGGTCCTCTTAAACAAAAACGGACATGATGTCACGGTCTGGTCCGCACTTCCCGAGGAGATCGAGAGTCTCCGGGAAAATCACAGACACCGGATGCTTCCGGACACGCTCCTTCCGGACAGTCTGCATTACACCACGGATGACACGGAGGCAGTGACCGGCAGGGATCTGCTGGTGATGGCGGTGGCCAGCTCCTTTACCCGAAGGACGGCAAAGCGCCTCGCGCCCCTGATTCCCAAGGGGCAGATCATCGTGGACGTGGCAAAGGGGGTGGAGGAAACCACCATGATGACCCTTTCGGAACAGATCCAGGAGGAGATCCCGGATGCAGAGGTGGCGGTCCTGTCAGGTCCCACCCATGCCGAGGAAGTGATCAGACTCCTGCCCACCACCATCGTGGTAGCTGCGGACAAAAAGGATGTGGCGGAATCCATCCAGAACATCTTCATGAATGAAGTTTTCCGCGTCTATACCGCATCCGACAAAAAAGGCGTAGAGCTGGGCGGCGCATTAAAGAATGTGGTGGCGCTGGCTGCCGGCATGGCGGACGGCCTGGGCTACGGAGACAATGCAAAAGCAGCCCTCATCACCAGAGGTATCGCGGAGATCGCCAGACTGGGCGAAGCCATGGGATGCCAGAGAGATACCTTCTACGGACTCACCGGCATTGGTGATCTCATCGTCACCTGCGCCAGCATGCATTCCAGAAACCGGAGAGCCGGTATCCTCATGGGACAGGGAAAGACCATGGAGGAAGCCATGGCAGAGGTCCAGCAGACCGTGGAGGGCGTCTATTCCGCCAAAGCAGGTCTGGCTCTTTCCCGGAAATACAATGTGTCCATGCCCATCATCGAGCAGATCAACCGGGTACTCTTTGAAGGCAAGGACCCCAAGGAAGCCGTGACCGAGCTGATGCTGCGGGACAAGAAAGCAGAGGTTTCCAATACCGTATGGCAATGAGCTGGAAAAAAAGGATATTAAAAAAGTTCCCCATGATGGGGAACTTTTTTATATCCTCTATGCCTTAAGACCTGCCATGATCTCTGCCGTGACTTTGGGCTTGTTCATGGAGTAGATATGGATATGGGAAACACCGTTGCTCAGCAGGTCATTGATCTGACGGATTGCGTAATCGATCCCGGCCTTCCGCATCTCCTCGGGGCTTTCGCCGTATTTTGCGATGATGTCCGCAAAATGCTTGGGGATACTGGAGCCGGAGAGGGTCACGATGGTACCGATCTGTTTCGGCGTCGTGATGGGCATGATCCCTGCGCTGATGGGAACTTTGATGCCTTTCTTTTCCGCTCTGTCCGTAAAATCATAAAAATAATCATTGTCAAAAAAGAGCTGGGAGATGAAATACTCCGCACCCAGATCCTGTTTTGCCTTCAGGTATCGCAGATCCGTCTCAAAACTGAAGGCATCGAAATGCTTCTCGGGATAGCAGGCTCCGGCAATATGAAGGGAAGGATCCTGCTTCAGGAAGGAGATCAGGTCGGAGGCGTGCTCAAATTCTCTTGCGTTAAACGCTTCATCCGTCATGTCTGCGGGCCGGTCACCACGCAGCGCCAGGATATGATTCACGCCCACCTGTTTTAAGGAATCGATCACGGCCGAAACGGATTCCTTCGTGCCGCCCACACAGGTCACATGAGCGATGGAGGGGATGCCGAGTTTATTTTCGATGTAATCGGCGATCTCAACCGTTTTGCCTGCCCGAGAGCCACCGGCGCCGTAGGTGACGCTGATGTAATCGGGGGAGAGTTTCCCCAGCTCGTCCAGAACGGAAAAAGCGGAAGCGAAATCATCGTCCTTTTTGGGAGGAAAGACTTCGAAGCTGATGGTTTTCTCTTTGGTAAAAATACTGTTTTCGGTGACATTAGCCATGGGAAATTCACCATCCTTTCGATTGATTTTGTTTGCTATATAGAGTATCATAACCATGTGTGTTTATCAATTTTTTATGGATGAAAAGCATGTTTTTTCATTGACCGAATCGGAAAGTGAGTAGAAATGGCGAACGAATTTCAGGGATCCAAAGATTATGTGGCAAGTTCCGAGCTTCTTGACAGCGTGAACATTGCCATGGCACTGGAAAAGCCCCTCCTGATCAAGGGAGAGCCCGGCACCGGCAAGACCCAGCTGGCACAGGCAGTGGCAGACAATCTGGGCAAGCGGCTCATCGTCTGGAACATCAAATCCACCACAAAAGCCCAGGACGGGCTCTATATCTATGATACCATCCAGCGGCTCTACGACGGCCAGTTCGGCGAGAGCGGCGTGGACGATATTGCAAAATACATCAAGCTGGGAAAGCTGGGAGAGGCCTTCGACAGTGAAGAGCAGGTCGTGCTTCTCATCGATGAGATTGACAAGGCGGATCTGGAATTCCCCAACGACCTGCTGTGGGAGCTGGACAGAATGGAATTCTACATCGGCGAGACCCATCGCACGGTCAAGGCAAAGCATCGCCCCATCGTGATCATCACATCCAACGCGGAGAAGGAGCTGCCCGATGCCTTCCTGCGCAGATGCATTTTCCACTACATTGATTTCCCGGGCCCCGAGCTCATGGAAGAGATCGTAAGGGTCCATTATCCCGATGTGGAGGCCCACCTCCTGCAGGAAGCCATGGATGTCTTTTATGCCATCCGTGACATCCGGGATATCCGGAAAAAGCCCAGCACCTCGGAACTCATCGACTGGGTGAATGCCCTGCAGATCGGCGGCATCACCGCGGACCGGATCCGTGCGGAGCTGCCCTTTGTCGGTGTGGTGATCAAAAAGGACGAAGACCTGGACATCCTAAAACGCGGCGGACTGAACTGATGTTTATCAAATTCTTTGATTCCTTAAAGAAAAACGGGATTCATGTCAGTCTGGGAGAGTGGCTGGATCTGCAGAAAGCGCTGGACAGCGGCCTCTGCGGCGGTTCTCTCACCCGGTTTTATTATGTTGCCCGTATGATCCTGGTAAAGTCCGAAACGGATTATGACAAATACGATGCGGCTTTTGAGGAGACCTTCAAGGCCGTGAAACGCGAGACCGAGGTAGGAGCTCAGATGCTCCGCTGGCTGGACAAGTCCGACATGATGGAGCTGGCCCACGAGGAGGCCAGACACCATCTGAACCAGACGGAGGACATCTACATCGACAAGGAAGACGTGGAGGAAAAGTTCCGCCAGCGTCTGAAGGATCAGGATTCCGAGCACAACGGCGGAAGCTTCTGGATCGGTACCATGGGAAAGACTTCCTTCGGCAACCTGGGTGGCAATGTCGGCGGCGTACGCGTTGGCGGCCAGACCGGTTATCAGTCCGCGTTTTCCGTCATCGGTGTCAGAAAATACCGGGACTTCCGGGACGACAGAGTCATGACCAACCGCCAGTTCCAGCTGGCCTTCCGGAGACTGCGGCAGTTTTCCTCCCGGCTGGATATTCCGGAATCCGAACTGGACATCGACAGGACCGTAGATAAGACCTGCCAGAACGGCGGCTATCTGCAGATCCAGATGAAGAAGCCCCGGAAGAATTCCGTGAAGCTCCTTTTGCTCATGGACAGCGGCGGCACCATGATCCCCTATTCGTCCCTTTTGAACGATCTGTTCCAGGCAGTGAACAAATCCAATCATTACAAGGACGTGAAATGCTATTATTTCCACAACTGCATCTACGATCACGTCTACAAGACCCCGGAATGCGAAAACGGGGACTGGGTGGAGACGGAGTGGATGTTCCGGAATGTGGACAGTGATTACAAGGTACTCATCATTGGAGATGCCGCCATGGCACCCGAGGAGCTGTATTCCGACACCGGGAATTACCGTGGCTCCAACGGAGGACTCAGCGGATACGAATGGTTAAAGCTGGTAAAGCGTCATTATAAGAGAGTGGTATGGCTCAACCCCAAGATGGCTCCGGGTCACGCACCCTGGAGAGAGGCGGAGACCGCAGTCAAGGAGATGTTCCCCATGTACAAGCTGACGGTGGACGGCCTGAACAGAGCCATGACTACCCTGATGGCACCCGGCAGATAGGAGACTAGAACAGATATGGCCATCAAGATCGCCGTATGGACGAGAGATCGATACCGGGCCTGATCCGGCATCGAAAACGAAATCCATACGAAAGAGAGAAAACAATTATGCAGATTTTTGAAGAATTACAGGAGCGCGGTCTCCTGGCACAATTTACCGATGCAGACCTGATCCGCGACATGATCAACAACGGAAAGGCTACGTTTTACATCGGCTTTGACTGTACCGCAGACAGCCTGACCGCCGGCCACTTTATGGCTCTGACCCTGATGAAGCGCCTGCAGATGGCAGGCAACAAGCCCATCGCCCTCATCGGCGGCGGCACCACCATGATCGGTGATCCCAGCGGGCGCACCGACATGAGAAAGATGCTCACCAGAGAAGACATCGATCATAATGCGGAATGCTTCAAGCGGCAGATGGAGCGTTTCATCGAGTTCGGCGAAGGCAAGGCCATGATGGTGAACAATGCGGACTGGCTGCTGAATCTGAACTATGTTGACCTGCTGCGGGAAGTGGGCGCATGCTTCTCCGTCAATAACATGCTCCGTGCGGAGTGCTACAAGCAGCGCATGGAGAAGGGTCTGAGCTTCCTGGAGTTCAATTACATGATCATGCAGTCCTACGACTTCTACTACATGTTCCAGAAGTACGGCTGCAATATGGAGTTCGGCGGAGACGACCAGTGGAGCAACATGCTGGGCGGTACCGAGCTGATCCGCAGAAAGCTGGGCAAGGATGCCCACGCCATGACCATCACCCTTCTTACCGATTCCCAGGGCAAGAAGATGGGTAAGACCGCCGGCAACGCCGTATGGCTCGATCCCAACAAGACCAGCCCCTTCGATTTCTACCAGTACTGGAGAAACGTGGGAGATGCGGACGTCTTAAAGTGCATCCGCATGCTGACCTTCCTTCCCATGGAGCAGATCCGCGAGATGAACAGCTGGGAGGGTTCCAAGCTGAACGAGGCCAAGGAGATCCTGGCATACGAGCTCACCAGCATGGTGCATGGTACCGAGGAGGCCGACAAGGCCAAGGCAGGCGCCCAGGCACTTTTTGCAGGCGGTGCGGGTGAAGGGGATGTACCTGTTTACACCCTGAAGGAAGAGGACTTCCGCGACGGTGCGGCAGATATCCTGCAGATCCTGACCTCCAGCGGACTCACCGCTTCCAGAAGCGAGGCCCGCAGAGCTGTGGAGCAGGGCGGTGTCACCGTGGATGGTGAGAAGGTTACCGATATCAAGGCTTCCTACACGAAGGAAGCGCTGAAAGACGGTATTTTGGTGAAGCGCGGCAAGAAGAACTTCAAGAAGGTGGCTTTTTAAGCACCTTCGGAAAGGAATGCTATGGCGGATGAGATCATGACCAAACTGAATGCATGTGTCCGTGCGGTAAAGGAGCAGGTGGATTTTACGCCTCAGGTGGCGCTGATCCTGGGTTCCGGGCTGGGAGATTATGCCGATCAGATCGAGGTGGCTGCAGAACTCCCCTATGACAGGATTCCCGGATTCCCCGTTTCCACAGTTCCCGGGCACAGCGGCAAGTTCATTTTCGGCACCCTTGGCGGTGTGAAGCTGGTATGCATGAAGGGCCGTGTGCACTACTATGAAGGCTATTCCATGTCGGATGTGGTATTGCCCGTCCGCCTGATGAAAATGCTGGGGGCACAGACCTTGTTCCTGACCAATGCGGCAGGCGGCCTCAACCCAGATTTTAAGCCCGGGAGCCTGATGATGCTCCGGGATCATATTTCATTCTTTGTGCCCAATCCCCTCCTTGGGAAAAATCCCGAGGAGCTGGGCACCCGCTTCCCGGATATGAGTGAGGTCTATTCAAAGCGCCTCTGCGAGATCATCCAAAGGGAAGCAAAAGCGGAGAACGTGCCTTTGTTCGAAGGTGTCTATGCGCAGCTGACCGGTCCCAGCTATGAGTCTCCCGCGGAGATCAGAGCACTGAAAGGACTGGGCGTTGACGCGGTCGGCATGAGCACCGTGGTGGAAGCCATTGCTGCAAGACACGCCGGAATGGAGATCTGCGGCATTTCCTGCATCAGCAATCTGGCGGCAGGCCTGAGCGCAGGCGAGCTGAACCACAAGGAAGTGCAGGAGGCTGCCGATGAAGCGGCACCCCGTTTTACCAGACTTTTGAATGCTTCCATCAAGGCCTTTGGGCAGGAGATCCTTTAGGAGGTACCCATGATCACGGATGCGCAGAGAGCGGAGCTGATCCGCAAAGCTCTTTCCATGCGGGAATATTCCTATGTCCCCTATTCGAATTACGCCGTTGGCGCGGCAGTCCTTACCGAGGAAGGCACCGTTTACGGCGGATGTAATATCGAGAATTCCTCCTTCGGCGCCACGAATTGTGCGGAACGAACCGCCATTTTTAAGGCAGTGAGCGATGGGCACCGGAGACTTTCGGCCGTAGCGGTCTGCGGCGCACCGGTGGGAGAGGAGCCCAGCGACTACGCCTGGCCCTGCGGTATCTGCAGGCAGGTGATGTCGGAGTTCGGATCCGCCGATCTGCCGGTGATCGTGGCTCTTTCCGAGACCGCCTATCAGGAATTTCCGCTTTCCGAACTTTTGTCCCACAGCTTTTCCGCGGATTCCATGAAATCTGCGGAGAGCTGAGTGTTGAGGATTCGCTTCGCGATAACTCTTAACAAAGGCAGGGAGGAAAATACATGAATATCCGTTTTTACAATGCTCGCATTTATACCATGGAGCCCGGGAGAGAGATCTTCCATGGAGAAGTCTGGATCAAGGACGACCGGATCGCCCAGGTAGCGGAGGATGCCCTTTTGCAAAAGCTCTATGCTGAGCATTTCCTGCCCAATCTGCATTGGGACCTGGAGATCGACTGCAAAGACGATCTGCTGATGCCGGGCCTCAAAAACGGACATACCCATTCCCCCATGACCTTCCTGCGTTCGCTTGCTGACGATAAACCGCTGCAGGACTGGCTGCATACCGACGTATTCCCGAATGAAGAGAAGCTGACCCCGGATGATATTTATGATTTCGCCAGACTGGCGATCCTGGAGTATCTCTCCGGCGGTACCACTTCCATCTTCGATATGTACATCAATCCGCCCGTGGTGGCGCAGGCCTGCATGGATTCCGGATTCCGCTGTGTGTTGACCAGCGGGCTCAACGACTTCACCTCTTCCGTGGATCAGACCCTGCGGGAGTTTGAGACCTTGAATCATATCAATCCCCTCATCAGTTACCGCCTGGGATTCCATGCGGAGTACACCACCTCCCCCGACCGTCTGAAGGCTCTGGCGGATGCTGCCGGATCCATGAAGGCACCCGTCTACACCCATCTGGCGGAGACGAAAAAAGAGGTGGAGGAATGCCGGGAGCGTTACGGCATGTCCCCCGTCGCATACTTAAACAGCATCGGCATGTTTGACTACGGCGGCGGCGGTTTTCACTGTGTGCACGTGGACGAAGAGGATATCCGGATCCTGAAGGACAGAAAGGTATCCGTCATTACCAATCCCGCTTCCAACTGCAAGCTTGCCAGCGGCATCGCCCCCATCAAAGCCTTTCTGGATGCGGGAGTGAATGTGGGCATCGGTACCGACGGCGCAGCCAGCAACAACTGTCTGGATATGTGGCGTGAGATTTACCTGACTGCGGTACTCGCAAAGCTGCGGGAAGAGGATGCGGCCTGCATCGGCGCGGACAGAGTGCTGTCCATGGCCGTTTCGGGCAACGCAAAGGCTATGGGTCTGGAGTCTGCAGACTGCCTGAGCCAGGGCAAACTGGCGGATCTGATCCTGGTGGATCTGAAGGCGCCCAATATGGTTCCCGAGCATCATATTCCCAAGAATCTGGTATACGCCGGAAGCAGGGAGAATGTACGGCTCACCATGATCGGCGGCCGGATCCTTTACAAGGATGGGGAATTTTTCATCGGAGAGTCCGCAGATTCCATCCTGCAAAAATGTGAAATCAGAGCAAAGCGTATCTTTGCTTCGCTTTGAAATAGCCGACGCCGGGCTAACGGGCGAATAATTTCCGCAAGGAGGAGTTAAAAGATGTTAGAACAGTTTTTCCATTTGAAGGAAAACAAAACTGATGTCAAGACCGAGGTCATTGCCGGGGTAACCACCTTTATGGCGATGGCTTACATTCTTGCCGTCAACCCCTCGATTCTTTCCGCTTCCGGAATGAATCCCAACGCCGTGCTGATCGCCACCGCTTTGGCTTCCTTTATCGGAACCTTCCTGATGGCCTTCCTGGCAAATTATCCCTTTGCACTTGCTCCCGGACTGGGCCTGAATGCGTACTTCGCTTACACCGTTGTCCTGGGCATGGGCTACACCTGGCAGTTCGCTCTGTTTGCCGTTTTTGTTGAAGGTCTGGTCTTCATCGTTCTGTCCGTGACCAACATCAGAGAGGCCATCTTCAATGCCATCCCTCTTCAGCTGAAGAAGGGCGTTTCCGTAGGTATCGGTCTGTTCGTGGCCTTCATCGGTCTGCAGAACGGCGGCATCGTTGTGAATTCCGACGCTACCCTGGTGACCCTGATCAGCTTCAAGTCCGATATGGCAAACACCGGCATCGCTGCACTCCTTGCACTCATCGGCGTGATGATCATCGCTGTTCTTTACACCAAGAGAGTGAAGGGTGCCATCCTCATCGGCATCGTTGCTACCTGGCTTCTGGGCATCATCGCTCAGCTCACCGGCCTCTACACCGGCCCCAGCGTGCTTCCTTCCTGGAGCGGCATCCAGATCGGTGCCATCGGAGAGACCTTCGGTGCATGCTTCAGCGCAGATGCTTTTGCAAATATAAAGGTTCTGGACTTCATCGTGATCATGCTTTCCTTCCTGTTCGTTGACGTCTTTGATACCCTGGGCACCCTCATCGGATGTGCCGACAAGGCAAAGATGCTTGACAGCGAAGGCAAGCTTCCCCGCATCAAGCAGGCACTGCTGGCTGACGCCGTCGCTACCAGCGCAGGCGCTATCCTCGGTACCTCTACCACCACCACTTTCGTAGAGAGCTCCTCCGGCGTTTCCGAAGGCGGACGCACCGGTCTGGCATCCGTGGTCACCGGACTTCTGTTCCTGGTCTCCATCGTGCTGGCTCCTCTCTTCATTGCCATTCCTTCCTTCGCAACCGCACCCGCTCTGATCTTCGTGGGCTTCCTGATGGTTACCGCAGTGAAGGACATCAACTTTGAGGACGGTTGCGAAGCGATCCCCGCATTCCTGGCAATGCTGACCATGCCCATCCTGTACAGCATTTCCGACGGCATCGCTGTAGGCGTTATCTCTTACGTGATCCTGAACCTCTGCGCAGGCAAGGGCAAGAAGGTTGCTCCTTTGATGTACATTCTGGCAGTGCTTTTCGTATTGAAGTACATTTTCCTTTAATTCATGAAAACTGTTTTATGTATAGTGATCCTGCTGGGGCTCCTGACCGTAAGGTTTCGGGGGGCCCAGCGGGCCAAAAGAGAAAAGCTGCGGCAGAGCCTCCTGGCATCCTTCGGCGAAGAAGGAAGCCCGGAGGTCTTTTCCGCGAAGAGAAAAAAATCCCTGGAAGACGCGCTGGGAAGGAACACCTTAAAGCAGCCCCTGGATGAGATCACCTGGAAGGATCTGGGCATGGAAGAGGTCTATGAACGGATCAATACCTGCTGCTGCGCTGCGGGAGAAGAGTACCTCTATTACGCGCTTCATGAGACGGGCTTTAACACAGAAGAGCTGGAAGAGAGCGAATTTCTCACAACCGCTTTTGCGGAGAACCCTACGGAGCGGACAGAACTGATGCTGCTGCTTAAAGGTCTGGGATTCCCGGGGGAGTATTCTCTCGGCGACTATCTGGAGTTCATCACAAGAGGAGAGAAGACCTCCGCCGCAAAAGAGATCATACCACTAGCGCTGTATCCCGTCTTTCTGGGGATCTGCTTCTGGATGCCACCCGCAGGCGTAGGACTGATGCTGGTTCTCATCGCTTACCAGGTTTTCACCTATTTTTCCAGAAAGGCAGGAGTCCTTGCGTATCTGACGGGGCTTTCCTATCTGGTAAGGCTCATCCGCAGTTGTAAGGAGATCGCCGCCCTTAATTTTCCGCAGATTCATCCGGAACAGGAGATCTTACAGCAGGGGTATGAATCTCTGAAAGCCGCTGACAGTGCCGGCTCTTTTGTGCTGAAGAGCTCCGAAGGCGGCCAGATGCTGGGATCCGGTTCGGGGCCTGTGGAAGTGCTGATCTCGTACCTGAACCTGCTCTTTCACCTGGATCTCATCGCTTATCGCAAGGTAAGCCTGACCTTTTCCGGGAAAAAGGAGCTGCTCCTGACCCTCCTCCACACCGTGGGCAGGCTGGATGCGGGGATCGCCGTTGCAGCTTTCCGGGCCTCCTTGCGGAACGGCTGGTGCGAGCCTGTCCTGGAGGAATCCTCCGAAGCGCAGATCCGTCTGGAGGGCGGGTATCATTACCTCTTAAAGCATCCGGTCAGAGGGAGTATCACGACCGGAAAAGGAATCCTCATCACCGGATCCAATGCCAGCGGCAAGTCCACTTTTCTCCGGATGGTGGCCTTAAACGCCGTGCTGGCGCAGACCATTCACACAGCCCTGGCCACCCGCTATGAAGCTCCCTATTTCAGGATCTTTTCCTCCATCGCCCTGACGGACGATCTGGCGGGAGGAGACAGTTACTTTATGGTGGAGATCAAGGCCATCAAAAGGATCCTGGACGCCTCTGAAAGCGCAGGTCGTCCCGTCCTTTGCTTTGTGGATGAAGTGCTGCGGGGTACCAATACGGCGGAGCGTATCGCTGCCTCCACCGAGATCCTGCGGGAGATGGCCGAGAGGCGCATCCTGGTATTTGCCGCGACCCATGACCGGGAGCTGACGGAATACCTGAAAGATACCATGGAGAACTACCATTTCGAGGAGAAGCTGGAAGGAAGCGACATTTCCTTCTCCTATGAGCTGCTTCCCGGGCCTGCCACGACGAAGAACGCCATCCTGCTCCTTAGGCAGTGCGGCTTCCCGGAAGGCCTTGTTTTGCGAGCCGAAAAACTCTCCCAATCCCTTGAAGAAAGCTGATTTTTTTGCTATACTGACAGAGTAGTTTCGGACGTATCATCACGAAGGATTTTGATAAAAACGCCTGCCTGCGGATTTATCACGGAGGAATTTACATTACATGATTAATTTTGCATTGTTCTTTAATTCGTTCCTCAGCTATATTGTTCTGATGGTGATCCTGGTTCTCGTCGGTGCAGCCGGATTTGCTTTAGGGCGGTTTACGGCAAAAAAGAAAGCCGGGAAAGGCGCTCAGATCGCATCCTCGGCAGATGAGAAAGTATCTCAATAAAGGTCAATTGCAAGAGACAGCCCCTTCCTTCGGCTGTCTTTTGTTTTGCGGGGATAGAAGAAACGGTAAAGGTAGGATGAATCATGCCGGAATTTAACAAGAAAGCAAAGCTGGTCCTGCTCCTGCAATACCTGCAAAAGGACAGTGACGAGAACAACAGCCTCACCACGGCCGAGCTCTTGAAGCGCCTTGCGGAAGAGGGGATCGTCTGTGACAGGAAGACCCTCTATTCCGATATGGCCTGCCTCACAGACCTGGGCTATGACATCGACAGAGAGCCCACCAGAAACGGCGGCGGCTGGAAGCTCCTCTCCAGAGACTTTGAGCTTCCCGAACTGAAGCTTCTGGTGGATGCGGTGCAGTCCTCCCGTTTTATCTCCGCCACGAAATCCGCAGAGCTGGCGACGAAGCTGGGAAACCTCACCAGCAGGGAACAGGCCAAGAGCCTGAACCGCAGCGTTTTTGTGGGGAGCCGCGTCAAAAGTGAGAACGAGGAGATCCTCTACAACATCGACACCATCCACAGAGCCATCCGGGAGAACCGGCAGATCACCTTTACCTACTACGCCTGGAACCTGAAGAAGGAGCTGGTGGTAAAAGGATCCGAAAAGAGACATTTAAGTCCCTGGTACCTGGCATGGCAGGATGAAAACTACTATCTGCTTGCCTACGACGAGGAAGCGGATAAGATCAAGCATTTCCGCGTGGACAAGATGAAACAGGTGCGGGAGACGGAGGAAAAGCGCCTGGGCGGTGCCTTGATGGGACATCTGGACCTGGAGCGCTATGTGAACGAGTCCTTCGGTATGTACCACGGAGAAGAGGATGTGCTGAGCATCGAGTTCCCCGACAGCCTTCTGGGTGTGGTCATCGACAGATTCGGCAGAGATGTTCCCATCCATCCCGGCCCGGAAGGCTTTTTCACGGCCCGGTGTAAGGTCATCGTAAACGACCTGTTTTACGGATATCTGGCGGGCCTGAGCAGCCAGGTCCGGATCCTGCAGCCCGAGAAGGCGGCGCAGGGCTATCTGTCATTTTTGGAAGAGCGTTTAAAGCATCTGAAAGGTCAGTCAAACGGGGAAGGAGATCAGCAATGAATTACGACGAACTCTATCAGCCCAGATTGAGCACTTATGTCATCAAGAAGGACGGATCCAAAGAGGCCTTTGTGGTACACAAGGTCATCGACGCTGTCGGCAAGAGCGCTTACCGTGCATTGACGGAATTTACGGAAGAGGAGAACGAAACCATCTGCCGCCTTGTGGTGGAAAAAGTGGACTCCCTCGGGCAGAACGAGATTCCCATCTCCGAGATGCACAACATCGTGGAGAGCGTTCTGGATCAGGTCAAGCCCATCGTGGCAAAGAGCTACCGGGACTACCGAAATTACAAGCAGGATTTCGTACGGATGCTGGATGACGTCTACAAAAAGAGTCAGTCCATCATGTACATCGGTGACAAGGAAAATTCCAACACCGATTCCGCACTGGTCTCCACCAAGCGGAGCCTCATCTTTAATCAGCTGAACAAGTCCCTGTACCAGAAATTCTTCATGACCACCGAAGAGATCCAGGCCTGCAGAGACGGATACATCTACGTTCATGACATGTCCTCCAGACGGGATACCATGAACTGTTGTCTCTTCAACATCGAGGAAGTGCTCCGGGGTGGCTTTGAGATGGGCAATGTCTGGTACAACGAGCCCAAGAGTCTGGATGTGGCCTTTGATGTCATGGGAGACATCATTCTGTCCGCAGCCGGGCAGCAATACGGCGGCTTTACGGTGCCCAGCGTGGAGCTGATCCTGGAGCCCTACGCGGAAAAATCCTACAATAAAGCACTGGAAAAATACCGCTCCCTGGGGGTGGAGGAAGAACTGGCCAAAAAGACCGCTTTGGAAGATGTAAAGCGGGAGTTCGAGCAGGGCTTCCAGGGCTGGGAATACAAGTTCAACACCGTCGCATCCAGCCGCGGTGACTACCCCTTCATTACCGTGACCGCAGGAACCGGCACCGGATTTTTCGCAAAAATGGCCACGCTGGCTCTTCTGGAGGTCCGGAAAAAGGGACAGGGCAAAAAGGGACACAAAAAACCCGTGCTCTTCCCCAAGATCGTATTCCTCTACGACGAAGCGCTTCACGGTCCCGGAGGCGAGCTGGAAGATGTGTTCAAAGCTTCCGTGGAATGCTCCTCCAAGTCCATGTATCCCGATTACCTGTCCCTGACGGGAGAGGGGTATGTTCCGGAAATGTATAAAAAGTACGGTCGCATCATTTCTCCCATGGGCTGCAGAGCCTTTCTTTCTCCCTGGTATGAAAAAGGCGGAATGCATCCTGCGGATGAAAATGACAAGCCTGTCTTTATCGGGCGCTTTAACATCGGGGTTGTTTCCCTGCATCTGCCCATGATCCTGGCAAGAAGCAGAAAGGAAAATGTGGACTTCTACGAGGTTCTGGACTATTACCTGGAAATGATCCGGAAGCTCCATCTGCGGACCTATGCCTACCTGGGAGAGATGAAGGCGTCCACCAATCCCCTGGCCTACTGTCAGGGCGGCTTCCTGGGCGGACACCTGGAGCTCCATGAAAAGATCAAGCCCCTCTTGAATGCGGCTACCGCCTCGTTCGGCATCACCGCCTTAAACGAGCTGCAGGAGCTCTACAACGGCAAGAGCCTGGTGGAGGACGGAGCGTTTGCTCTGGAGGTCATGAAGCACATCAACGAGAAGGTGGCGCAGTTTAAGGAGGAGGACGGCAGACTCTATGCCATCTACGGAACGCCCGCCGAGAATCTCTGCGGTCTGCAGGTAAAGCAGTTCCGAAACAAATACGGCATCATCGAGGGTGTTTCCGACCGGGAATATGTATCCAATTCCTTCCACTGCCATGTGGCGGAGGACATCACCCCCATCGAGAAACAGGATCTGGAAAAACGTTTCTGGGATTATTTCAACGGCGGCAAGATCCAGTACGTAAAATATCCCATCGACTATAATCTGGAAGCCATCACCACCCTGATCCGCAGAGCCATGAAGATGGGATTCTACGAGGGCGTGAACTTAAGCCTTTCCTACTGTGACGATTGCGGTCACGAAGAGCTGTTTATGGACGTATGTCCCGTCTGCGGCAGTAGGAATCTCACCAAGATCGACCGGATGAACGGCTACCTGTCCTATTCCAGAGTCCACGGAGACACCAGATTAAACGAAGCAAAAATGGCTGAGATCGCCGAAAGGCGGTCCATGTAAAAAGAATGAGATATCACGATATTACGAAGGATGACATGAAAAACGGAGACGGACTCCGGGTCGTCCTGTGGCTGTCTGGCTGCGATCATGCCTGCCCCGGCTGCCAGAATCCCATCACCTGGGACCCTGCGGGAGGATTGCCCTTTGATGCGGCAGCAAGAGAGGAGCTCTTTTTCCTTCTTTCCCGGGATTACATTTCGGGGCTTACCTTAAGCGGCGGCGATCCCCTGTATCACGGAAACCGGCAGGAATTGCTGCAGCTTCTTCAGGAGGTCCGGACCCGCATCCCCGGCAAGACGGTCTGGCTCTACACCGGTTACCTCTGGGAAGAGATCCGGGATCTGCCCCATATGGACTACATCGATGTCTGCGTGGACGGCCCCTTCCTGGAGAAAATGAAGGACAACCTCTTATGCTGGAAGGGCAGCAAAAACCAGCGGGTCATCGACGTACCCGCGTCCCTGTCCGCGTACAGGGAAAAGGGAGCTGACGCACCTGTCAGTATTCACTGTCCCGACTATTATCAAGTCTACGAGAAAGGAACTACGGCCCATGCAACGAGTTGCACGTTTTGAGAAAGTAACCTTCGAACAGTTTGCGGAAGGAATGAAGGATCTGGGGAATTACTCCGGGGAGGAACTCCGGCGGATCTACAATTCCATCATCCTCCCCACCAGAGCTACCACGGGAAGCGCAGGATATGATTTCCATACCCCCGTACCCTTTACCTTAGAGAGCGGTCAGACCATCAAATTCCCCACCGGGATCCGGGCATGGATGCAGCCGGACTGGGCTCTCTTTATGTTTCCCAGAAGCGGCCTCGGCTTTAAGTATCGCCTGCAGCTGAACAATACCGTGGGGATTATTGACAGCGATTATTATTACAGTGATAACGAAGGACAGATCTTCGTCAAGCTCACCAACGATTCCAACGAAGGCCGGATCCTGGTGGCTGGAGAGGGCGATGCGGTATTGCAGGGCGTTTTCCTGCCCTACGGCATCACGGAAGACGATGATGTAAGCACCTCGAGAAACGGAGGCTTTGGCTCTACGGGCTGATAAGATTTATGAGACAGGAAGACCGGAAAGAAACAGAAATTCAGATCGAATATATCAAAAAGGCAGCCGCGCTCCTTTCCGAAAAGGAAACGGAAGCGGGGCGGAAGCTGCGCGCCTGTGTGGTGACCTTCGGCTGCCAGATGAATGCCAGAGATTCCGAAAAGCTCATCGGCATCTTAGAGCAGGTGGGGTATGAGATCACCGAAGACGAAAATGCCGACTTTGTGCTTTACAATACCTGTACCGTCAGGGAAAATGCGAACCTGAAGGTATACGGAAGGCTGGGTGTTCTGAACGGGTATAAGAAAAAGAATCCCGGTATGAAGATCGCCCTTTGCGGCTGCATGATGCAGGAGCCCCAGGTGGTGGAAAAGCTGCGGACCAGCTACCGCTTTGTGGACCTGATCTTCGGAACACACAACCTGTACAAATTCCCGGAGTTGCTGGTCTCCGTTCTTTCCCAGGAAGGAACCATCATCGATATCTGGGATAAGACGGACAGGATCGTGGAGGATCTCCCCGTAAAGCGGAAATACTCTTACAAGTCCGGCCTGAACATCATGTTCGGCTGCGATAATTTCTGCACCTATTGCATCGTCCCTTACGTACGCGGCAGGGAACGCAGCAGAGAGCCGGAAGACATCCTGGCGGAGGCAAAGAGCCTAGCGCAGGACGGCTGTAAGGAGCTGATGCTCCTGGGACAGAATGTGAATTCCTACGGCAAGAATCTGGAAAATGCCCCTTCTTTTGCGCAGCTCCTGGAAATGGTCTGCAATGTGGAAGGCATCGAGCGGGTACGTTTTATGACCTCTCACCCCAAGGATCTGTCGGATGAACTCATTCAGGTCATGAAGCGCAATCCCAAGATCTGCAGACATCTCCATCTGCCGCTACAGTCCGGCTCCACTGAGATCCTGCGCCGCATGAACCGGAGATACACCAAGGAGCAATATCTGGAACTGGCCTTAAAGATCCGCAGAGAGATCCCGGACCTGTCCATTACTACCGACATCATTGTCGGTTTTCCCGGTGAGACGGAAAGCGATATTGAGGATACGCTGGATGTGATCCGGCAGGTGCGCTTCGATAATGCCTTTACCTTCATCTACTCCAAGCGTTCCGGAACACCGGCTGCTTCGTATGAAGATCAGGTATCGGAGGAATTCATTTCCGCGCAGTTTGACCGGGTCCTGAAGCTGGTGCAGGAGACCGCAAGAGAGCAGGCAGGAAAGTACGAAGGCCTCACCATGGATGCCCTCATCGAAGAGGTAAATGAGAGCGATCCGACCCTGGTAACCGGCAGACTGTCCAACAACTGTCTGGTGCACCTCCCGGGAGATGCATCCCTCATCGGATCGATCATTCCCGTATTCCTGAGGGAATGCAAAGGATTTTATTATCTAGGAGAACGTAAGTAATGCCAGAACTATCCGAAGTCACGCCCATGATGCAGAATTACCTGGAGACGAAGAAACAATACGGGGACTGCATCCTGTTCTATCGTCTGGGCGATTTTTATGAAATGTTCTTTGAGGATGCCGTCCTGGTGTCCAGGGAGCTGGAACTGACTTTAACAGGTAAGTCCTGCGGAATGGAAGAGCGCGCCCCCATGTGCGGCGTGCCTTTTCATGCTGCGGACAATTACATTGCCAGGCTGGTGGCCAAAGGTTACAAAGTCGCCATCTGCGAGCAGGTGGAGGATCCGAAGCTGGCAAAGGGGCTGGTAAAGCGGGAAGTCATCCGGGTGGTGACCCCCGGTACCAACATGAACATGACGGCCCTGGAGGCAAACAAGAACAATTTCCTTTTCTGCATTTTCTATGACAGCACCCGCATCGGTCTCTCCATCGCTGACATCACCACAGGAGACTTCTATGTGACGGAGCCGGAGGACCTGCACAAGCTCCGGGACGAGATCATGAAATTCGAGCCCCGGGAGATCATCTGCAATGACGCTTATCTCATGAGCGGAGAGCAGATCGATGTGCTGAAGGAGAACCTCCACGCCCCCATCGACAGCCTGGACTCCCGCTTTTTCGAAGAAACGAGATGCATGCAGCTGCTCTGCGCCCATTTCAAGGCCAGCTCCCTCATCGGACTGGGGCTGGACGACTTTCCCGCAGGTGCTTTGAGCGCAGGCGCCCTCCTGGGATATCTGCAGGAGACCCAGATGAACGACCTGCAGAACATCACCCGGATCATCCCGTACCTGGCCAGCTCCTATATGCTGCTGGATTCCGCCTCCAGAAGAAATCTGGAGCTGACGGAGACGCTGCGGGACAAGCAAAAGCGCGGATCCCTGCTCTGGGTTCTGGACAAGACCCGCACCGCCATGGGCGGAAGACTCCTGCGCACCTCCCTGGAACAGCCCCTCATTGATAAAACCATGATCCTGAAGCGTCTGGATGCCATCGAAGAACTGTGCGGCTCCGCCATCAGCAGAGACGAGATCCGGGAGTATTTAAATCCGGTCTATGACCTGGAGCGTCTCATTACCAGGATCACTTACAAAACCGCCAATCCCAGGGATCTGCTGGCCTTCAAGAGCTCTGTCTCCATGCTGCCGGCCATCCTGACGGTACTGGAAGAGTTTCATTGCGAAGAGCTCACCGCCATCCGGGAGGGCATCGACCCCATGACGGATCTGTGCGGTCTCATCGAAGGTGCCATCGCGGATGAGCCGCCCCTTTCCGTACGGGACGGAGATATCATCCGGGACGGATTTCATGAAGAGGTGGACAGACTCCGCAGCGCAAAACGGGACGGCAAGACCTGGCTCATGGAGCTGGAGACCGCCGAGCGGGAGCGCACCGGGATCAAAACACTGCACATCAAATACCACAAGGCCTTCGGTTATTACTATGAGGTGAGCCACTCCTACACGGATCTGGTGCCGGAGGATTACATCCGCAGACAGACCCTGGCCAATGCGGAGCGTTTTACCAATGCAAAACTCAAGGAACTGGAGGATACCATCCTCAATGCGGAAGAGAAGCTGGTAAACCTGGAGTACACCTTGTTCTGCGATGTCCGCGACGCCATCGGCGCAGAGCTCCTGCGGATCCAGAAGACCGCCAAGGAGATCGCAAAGCTGGATGTCTACGCATCCTTAAGTCTGGTGAGCGAGCGGAATCATTATGTCCGTCCCTCCATCAATGACAAGGGTGTCATCAAGATCTCCGAAGGCCGTCACCCCGTGGTAGAGCAGATGCTGGAAAATGATCTGTTCATTCCCAACGATACCCTTTTGGACCAGTCCAAAAACTGCGTCAACATCATCACCGGTCCCAACATGGCCGGTAAATCCACCTACATGCGGCAGGTAGCTCTCATTGTCCTCATGGCACAGGTGGGGTGCTTTGTCCCGGCAAAAGAGGCGGATCTGTGCGTTGTGGACCGGATCTTTACCAGAGTGGGGGCATCTGATGACCTGGCCAGCGGCCAGTCCACCTTCATGGTGGAGATGAATGAGGTCTCCAATATCCTGCGGAATGCCACCCCCAGGAGTCTCCTGATCCTGGACGAGATCGGCCGCGGCACTTCCACCTTTGACGGCCTCTCCATTGCCTGGGCAGTGGTGGAGCATGTGAGCAACCGCAAGATCCTTGGGGCCAAGACCCTCTTTGCCACCCATTATCACGAACTAACGGAGCTGGAGGGCAAGATCGACAATGTCAACAACTATTGTGTGGCAGTCAAGGAGTCCGGAGATGGTATCGTTTTCCTGCGCAAGATCGTAAAGGGCGGTGCGGACCGCAGCTACGGTATCCAGGTGGCCAGACTGGCAGGCCTGCCGGACATGGTCATCGACAGGGCGCTGGAGATTGCGGAGCAGCTCTCCGACAATGACATCACGGAGCGGATCCAGTCCATCACCGTGGGAGACGGCAACGCCGCTCCCCGCAAGAAGGTAAAGGCATTAGATGATGTGGATCTGGGACAGATGAGCTTTTTCGATACCGTAAGTGACGAGGATGTCATTCAGGAGCTCATGGATGTGGAGATCACCACCCTGACGCCGCTGGATGCCATGAACGTGCTCTACAGGCTCCAAAGCAAGCTGAAGAATCGATTTAAGCTCTGATGAGGTACAGTTATGATCCGCGTATTGGATGAAGCAACCATAGACAAGATCGCCGCCGGTGAGGTGGTGGAGCGCCCCGCCAGCGTGGTAAAAGAGCTGGTGGAAAATGCGGTGGACGCAGGTGCCCGTGCCATCACTGTGGAATGCCGTGACGGAGGGATCGAATGGATCCGCATCACAGACGACGGCTGCGGGATTCCTTCGGAGGAAGTCCGCACCGCTTTTCTTCGCCATGCCACCAGCAAGATACGGGACGCTTCCGACTTGAGCGCCCTTTCTTCCCTGGGATTTCGGGGTGAAGCCCTTTCCAGCATCTGCGCCGTCAGCCGGGTGGAGATCATCACCAAGACACCTGACGCCCTCATCGGCGTCCGCATGGAGATCGAAGGTGGGAAGGAAACCGGATTTTCCGAGGTAGGTGCCCCGAACGGCACCACCATCCTGGTGCGGAATCTTTTCTACAACACCCCTGCCAGAAGGAAATTCCTGAAGACCCCCAACACGGAAGGCAGCGCCATCACCGACGTGATGGAGCGCATCGCCCTGTCCCATCCGGAGATCGCATTCCAGGTAACGGTGAACGGAAAGTCCCGTTTTCACACTTCCGGCAATGCACAGCTGAAGGATGCCATCTATCAGATCTACGGCAGAGAGATCGCCTTTTCGCTGGTTCCCTTTCAGGCCGAAAAAAATGGCATCCGCATCCGGGGATTCCTGGGAAAGCCGGAACTGGTGCGATCCAACCGAAGCTTCGAGATCTATTACATCAACGGCCGCTATGTGATCAGTGACCTGATCGCAAAATCCATCGAAGAGGGATACCGGGAGTATCTGATGCTCCACCGCTTCCCTGTTTGCTTCCTGCTCTTTACCATCGATCCCCACGCGGTGGATGTCAATGTCCATCCCACCAAACAGGAGGTACGGATCCAGGATTCCAATCTGTTCTATGCCACCGTATCCGAAGCCATCCATGAAGCGCTGCGCTCCCGGGAAATGCTGCCGGAGCACGTGCTGGAGAGCAAGGCGGAGCGGAAAGAGCGGGAGAAGGACGCCATAAACGAAGTCCGTTCCGGGAAAAATCCGGAGCCCTTTGAGACGGAGCGAAGAAGCTCCGCGGTAAGAGAAGAGAGCACCTACAGAGCACCGGTAGGAGCAGCCGTCACAGCGGACGATTTCTTCCGCGAGACCACGGCGGAGAAAGCCCCTTTCGAGCCTGCACCCCCTGCCAAGGACCTCTTTGCACCCGACGAGCGGATCCCTGCCAAAAACGGCATTACGTTTTCCGCACCGGCGGAAAAGCCGAAGCAGCAAAACCTCTTCGAAGACAAGATCCTGACGAAGGAACACCGGAAGGATTTCCGCATCATCGGTCAGGTCTTTGAAACCTACTGGCTGATCCAGTACGAGCGCAAGCTCATGATCATCGACCAGCACGCTGCCCACGAGAAGGTCAATTACGAACGGATGGTAAAGGCATACCGGGAGAAGGCTGTCTGCTCCCAGAGCCTCCTGCCGCCCGTCATCGTCACCCTTTCCTCCTCCGAGGAGGATCTGTACCTGAAGCACGCGGATGCCTTTGCGGCCATCGGCTTTGAGATCGAGCACATGGGCGGCAGTGAATACGCCCTGCGGGCAGTCCCCACAGATCTCTACGGTCAGTCGGAAGGAACCCTTTTCCTGCGGATCCTGGAGGAACTCTCCGACGGCAATGCCAGAGGCAGCTACAAGGTCATCGAGGAAAAGATCGCCGGCATGGCATGTAAGGCCTCGGTAAAAGGCGGCGATAAGCTCACCCTGCAGGAAGCGGAACGCCTCATCGACGAGCTGCTGACCCTGGAGAATCCTTACAACTGTCCACACGGTCGTCCCACCATCATCGTAATGACGGAGACAGAGCTGGAGAAGAAATTCAAGAGGATCGTCGAAGACTGATGAACGAAAGCAAAGAACCTTTACTCATCATTTCAGGTCCCACTGCCGTGGGTAAAACAGAGCTGTCCATCCGCCTCGCCCGGGAACTGGACGGGGAGATCATCTCCGCCGATTCCGTTCAGGTTTACCGCGGAATGGACATCGGCTCGGCTAAGATAAGACCGGAAGAAATGCAGGGAGTCCCCCATCATCTCATTGACTGTCTGGACCCCGGAGAAGAATTCCATGTGCAGGCCTTTCAATCCATGGTAAAGGAAGCCATTGCCGGGATCAGAGAAAGAGGACATCTCCCCATCCTGGTGGGAGGCACCGGCTTTTATATCCAGGCCGTGATCAAGGACGTGGACTTTACCGACATGCCGGACGATACTGACTATCAGGCATCTCTATGGGCCCTTGGGGAACGGGAAGGGAAGGAAGCACTACACAGGCTGCTGGAGGATGTGGACCCGGAAAGCGCAGCGTCTATTCCGGCAGGCAATGAAAAACGCATCATCCGTGCCCTGGAATACTACCACTTGACGGGAGAGCGCTTTTCCGTTCACAACGCGGGGCAAAGGCAGAAGGAACCGGCCTACAACACCGCCTATTTTGTCCTGACGGACGACCGGGATGTGGTCTATGAGAGGATCAACAGACGGGTGGATCTCATGATGGAGGAAGGCCTCCTGCAGGAAGTGCAAAAGCTGAAAAGTGCAGGGATCCCCGCCACAGCCACTTCCATGCAGGCCCTGGGCTACAAAGAGCTCTACGACTATCTGGAAGGACGCCAGTCCCTGGAGGAAGCCATCGACCTCATCAAACAGCGGACCAGGCATTTTGCGAAGCGGCAGCTTACCTGGTTCCGGAGGGAAGCGGACGTGATCTGGATCGACAAACGGGATTTTGATCACGATAATGACAAAATCGTCACATTCATGAAACGGAAAGCGGAGGAGCTGGGGCTTCTCCGATAGAAACAGCCATAAGAAAAGACACAAAAGGAGACTTGCTTTGGATACATTACAATCCATGTATGAAAGTCTGGGGATCAGCCCTAAGGTATACGCTGTGGGAGAAGAGATCTGCAGGCAGCTGAAAGAACGCTTTGCACGCATCGACGAGATCGCGCAGTTTAATCAGTTAAAGGTACTGAAAGCCATGCAGGACAATCAGGTGGGAGAAGCCTGCCTGCTGGGGACCACGGGTTACGGCTACAGCGACCTGGGTCGGGAGACCCTGGAAAAGGTCTATGCCCGGATCTTCCACACAGAGGATGCGCTGGTCCGTCCGCAGATCACCTGCGGCACCCACGCATTGGCCCTGGCCCTGATGAGCAACATGCGACCGGGAGACGAGCTCTTAAGCGTTTCCGGGAAGCCCTACGATACCCTGGAGGAGGTCATCGGCATCCGCCCCTCCAAAGGGTCTCTGGCTGAATACGGCATCACCTACCGCCAGGCGGATCTAAAGGAAGACGGCACCTTTGACCTGGACGCCATCAAGGCAGCCATCCGTCCCGAGACCCGGATGATCACGCTACAGCGGTCCAAGGGCTACCAGACCAGACCTTCCTTCCATGTCAGCGAGATCGGAGAGATCATCGCCTTTTGTAAGAAGATCAAACCTGACGTGATCATCATGGTGGACAATTGCTACGGCGAATTTACGGATTACATCGAGCCCGGAGATGTGGGTGCGGATCTGGTAGTGGGATCCCTGATCAAGAATCCCGGCGGCGGCCTGGCCCCCATCGGAGGGTATCTGGCCGGCACCAGGGAATGCGTGGAAAACGCAGCCTACCGCCTCACCTCCCCCGGCCTGGGCAAGGAAGTGGGCGCCACCCTTGGGACGCTGCCTTCCCTGTATCAGGGACTGTTCCTGGCTCCCACCGTCACCGCCAGCGCCTTAAAGAGCGCTATTTTTGCGGCGCATCTCTATGAACGCTTCGGCTACTCCTGTTATCCGAGCGCAGATACGCCGAGAGCGGATATCATCCAGTCCATCACCTTAGGCAGTGCCGATGCCCTCATCGCCTTTTGCAAGGGGATCCAGTCCGCCGCACCCGTGGATTCCTTCGTTGTTCCGGAGCCCTGGGATATGCCCGGCTATGACAGCCAGGTCATCATGGCGGCAGGCGCCTTCGTCTCAGGCTCCTCCATCGAGCTGTCCGCGGACGGCCCTTTAAAGGAGCCCTACAATGTCTATTTCCAGGGCGGACTTACCTGGCCTCACGGGAAATTCGGCATTTTGAAATCATTTCAATCAATGGTGGATAGTGGCCTGATTTTATGGTAAAATACCTTTTGTTTAAGGCTTCCTACGGGCAGGGAGCCGGGGAGGATGACTCTTGAAAAAAGCTGACTGGTTACTGATCGTTCTGGTACTCATCGGATATGTTTTCGGCAATCTGATCGGGGGACTGTTCCCCGGTTCTTTTCTGGATTTCGGCGGTACCTTCGGACTGACCAGCCCCGTGGAACTGAACCTGGGCCTGATCCAGCTGACCTTCGGGCTGACCTTCAACATCACCATCGCCGGCGTTTTCGGAATGATCCTCGCTTTTGTGATCTATCGTTTTATTCGATAAACCATTTTTGGATCGGTGCCCCGGAGAAGGGGAAGGAGACCGATGCAAAATCAAACCAATCTGTCGCAAATGCCTTATGAACGTTTTCTGTCCTGCGGGCCCGGTGCCCTGACGGACAGTGAACTCCTGGCGGTGATCCTGCGGACCGGCACCCGTGGCATGAGTGCCACCGATCTGGCGCAGCACGTATTGCACCTGGGGAAGACGCCCCATCAGGGTCTTTTGAGCCTGTATGAGCTGCCTCTGGAGGATCTGAAGGCCGTCAAGGGGATCGGCGAGGTGAAGGCGGTGAAGCTCAAATGCATTGCGGAGCTGTCCATGCGCCTGTCCATGGCCAGGACCGAAAGAGCGGTGCGTTGTAACGATTCCGCCTCCGTTGCGGCCTATTTCATGGAGCAAATGCGACACCTGAGTGTGGAAGTGGTGATGCTGGCCTGCTTTGACGGCAAGATGAACCTGATCGCCTCCAAGCGCCTCTCCGAAGGGAGCGTGAATTTTTCCCTCATTTCCACCAGAACCGTTTTTCTGGAAGCATTAAGACACCATGCGGTGAACATCATCCTGCTACACAACCATCCCAGCGGAGATCCGACCCCCAGCAGGGCAGATCTTTCCTTCACGGGGAAGGTGGTCAGAGCGGGCAAGGATCTGGATATCCCGCTTCAGGACCATATCATCATCGGTGACGGCGTGTTTTTCAGCTTCCACGAGCACAGATTATTGGAAGGAGACCGGGACTACATCCCGCAGGACCTATGAATTCTAACGCTTTCGGTATCGATCTCGGTACCAATCATATCAAAATCTATTCCCGCGCCACGGATTCCGTCTATGTGCAGAAGAATATGATCGCCATCAAGGAGCCCGGAGAGCTTTTTGCCTACGGTGATTCCGCCTTCGACATGTACGAGAAGACCCCCTACAATATCCGGATCTCTTATCCCTTGAGCTACGGCGTTATTTCCGATCTGGGGAACATGGAGACCGTGATCCGCTACATGATCGCGGATCTGCAGGGCGGGAATCTGAAATCCGCCGACTTTCTCATTGCGGTTCCCTGTGATGTGACGGACGTGGAGAAGCGCGCATTTTACGACCTGCTGAAGGAAGCGGGAGTGAAGGCCCACAAGATCCTGGCAGTGGACAAGGCTGTAGCCGACGGTATCGGCATGGGCATCGATGTCACCACCTCTCAGGGTACTTTTGTGGTAAATGTAGGCTTTGAGACCACGGAGATCTCCATCCTTTCCCTGGGTGGCATCGTCCTGAGCAGAATGATCAAGGTAGGCGGCCAGAAATTCGACGAAGCGATCCGCAATGCGGTACGCAGCGAATACGGCCTCCTCATCGGCGGCAAGACCTCGGAATCCGTTAAGAATTCCCTCTTTGATCTGGAACTGGACGGAAGAGGCGCCGTGGTCTTCGGGAGAGATATCGTCACGGGCCTGCCCGTGGAGCGGGAGATCCCCACAAAACTCATCGTGGAGTCCATGGGAGTCCATTTCCGCAACATCATCGACAACATCAAGCTGATCCTGGAGAAGGCTCCCCCTGAGCTTTCCGCGGATATTTACCGCAACGGCATCTATCTCACCGGCGGTGCCAGCCAGGTCAGCCATCTGGTGGAGGATATTGCCAACGGAACCGGTCTGAAGGTCAATATCAGCAATGACCCCATCACCACCACAGTGGAAGGTCTGTCCCGGATCATGCGGGAGAGCACCTTCAGTCGTATCCCTTATCCGGTAGAAGGAATGAGTAAATGAGTCCGATCGTAAAGCAAAAGGGGGAGAAATTTACCATACCGGGTAAATATCTCCTCCTTATTTTCACATTGATCTGTCTGGTCCTCATGATGATCACCTACGGCACCACGGTCTTTGACAAGGCCATGAGCGGCGCCGCAGGTGCCGTTGTGGTGCCCTTTGAAAAGGGCGTTGCCCGCATCGGCGAATGGCTTGGGAACCGCAAGGAAGAGTTCCGCACGGTGGAAGATCTTCTGGCGGAAAACGCCGAGCTGAAAGCGCAGGTGGATCAGCTGACGGAAGAAAACACCATCCTGAATCAGGAAAAATACGAGTTAAACCAGCTCCGCTCCCTGATGCAGCTCTCCGACGAATACGACACCTACAACAAGGTGGGCGCAAGAGTCATCGCTGCGGATTCCGGCAACTGGTTCACGAACTTTATCATTGACAAGGGCAGCAATGACGGACTGGATGTTGACATGAATGTCATTGCCGGCGGAGGACTGGTGGGGATCATCACCAAGGTGGAGCCCAACTGGTCCAGAGTCAAATGCATCATTTCCGACGGATGCAATGTCAGCGGCCAGATCCTTTCCACAGGTGATACCCTGATCGTATCCGGTGACCTGGAGCTGATGGAATCCGGACATATCCGTTTTTCCAGACTTTCCGAGACCGCCCAGGAAGCCTCCGTGGGAGACAAGATCGTCACCAGCCAGATCTCCGACAAGTATCTTCCCGGACTTCTCATCGGTTACGTGAACAGCATCGATTGGGACAACAACAATCTGACCAAATCCGGTGAGCTGACTCCGGTGGTGGATTTTCAACATTTGAGCGTGGTCCTCGTGATCACCGACAGGAAGCAGGAGATCGAAGAAAAATGAGCGTGGCGCGTAAGATCACCATCGGCATCAGCATCATAGTGTTTTTCCTGCTGCAGGTATCCGTCTTTTCCCATCTTCGGCTGGGAGGGATCGTGCCCAATCTGATGATCCTGTTAGTCAGCGTCTACGGCTTTATCCACGGAGAGCGCTACGGTATCGTCATCGGCTTTTTCTGCGGCCTTATCATCGACCTTTTTTACGGTGATTTCATCGGCTTAAACGCTTTGATCTGTACCTTTCTGGGATATCTGAACGGTCAGTTCTACGGCATGTTCTTCGCTGAGGACATCCGTCTTCCCCTGTGGCTCATTCTGGGGAGCGACATGACCTACGGCGTGACCGTGTATATTTTGCGTTTTCTGCTCCGCGGAAAGCTGGATTTCTGGTATTACCTTTCGAGAGTGATCCTGCCCGAGATGCTCTATACCATCCTGGCGGGGATCCTGATCTACCCGCTGATCCTGCGGATCTACAAGGCCTTCGAAGAAGCCCGGGACAGGAGTGACATCGGCCGTGCTTGAAGAGATTAAAGAACGACTTATCAATATATTTACCAGCAGACTGACCATCTTTTACATCGGGATGGTCTTCCTTGCGTGTATTTTGATCCATCGCTGCTTTACCCTGCAGATCGTGAACGGCCAGACCTACCTGGACAATTTCGTTCTGGAACAGGAGAAGACCAGGAATCTGGACGCCACCAGAGGCAATATCTATGACCGGGACGGGAACCTTCTGGCCTATTCCCAGCTGGCTTATTCTGTGAAGATCGAGGATACCTTTGAAAGCGGATCCTCGAAGAACAAGGCGCTGAACGCGATGATCGAGTCCCTGATCCGCATGATCGAGAAAAACGGGGACAGCATCAACATGGACCTGAAGATCTACATCGATGAGGACGGAGAGTATGCCTATTCCGTTTCGGACGCGGCTTTAAAGCGCTTTCTAGCCGATGTATATGACCACATCTACACCGATGATCTGACAGACGAGGAGGCCGCCTCCACCCCCATGGAGATCATGGAATATCTGAGCAGGTATTCCGGAAACGGCTATCACTATGCGGTGGGGCAGTTTGAAAATCCCACTGACACAAAGAGCAAGTGGCTCCCCGGCGAAGGGTATGACCGGGAAATGTGGCTGAAGATCATCAATGTCCGCTATGCCATGAGCCAGACCGCCTTCCGCAAATACATCGGTACCGTTGTGGCATCCGACATTTCCGATGAGACCATGGCAGTCCTGATGGAAAATGCCGAGCAGCTCCCCGGCGTATCCATCGTGGAAGACACCATCCGCAAATACGAGGACTCCGTCTATTTTTCCCATGTTCTGGGCTATACCGGCAAAATCTCTTCGGATGAGATCACCGCCTTAAACGAAGCCGCAGTGGCGGAGGGTAAGCCGGAGGATACCTATACCTCCAATGATGTGGTGGGAAAGCTGGGCATCGAAAGCTTTATGGAGTCGACGCTCCAGGGCACCAAGGGCTATGAGCGCGTCATGGTCAACACCACCGGTAAGGTGATCTCCGTTCTGGAGCGCCGGGAACCAACCGCCGGCAATGATGTTTATCTGACCCTGGACCGGAATCTGACCATCGCCGTCTATGAGATCCTGGAGCAGAAGCTGGCGGGCCTCATCTCCTCGAAGGTCATCGATGCCAAAGAGGATGCTCCCGGAGCGGTCAGTTCCGAGATCAAGATTCCCATCTACGATGTGTATTTTGCCATGATCGACAATAACATCCTGGATTACAGGCACTTCGGCGCAGAGGACGCCAAGGTCCACGAACGGGATGTGTACCAGCGCTATTCCTCCTACAAGGAAAATGTTTACAAGACCCTGCTCAGTGAGATCCGCGAGGTCAGATCGCCCTACGAAGCGCTGACGGAAGAATATAAGGTCTATGAGAGCAATATCATCACCCTCCTTACCAAAAACGGCATCATCATGTCCGAGAAGGTGGATGAAAACGACGAAACCTACCAGAAGTGGACGATAGAAGAGACCATTTCCCTGGGAGAGTATCTGAACTATTGCATCGCCGTCAACTGGATCGATACCGGCAAGCTGAACATGGAGGAAAAATACGCCACCTCCTCCGAGATCTTTGACGCGCTGTGCGACGAGATCATCCGCCTTGCGGACCGCACTTCCGATTTTCAGAAAAAGATCTTCAAGTACATGCTGATGAACGATGTGCTCACCGGGAAGGATATCTGTTACCTTCTGTATGACCAGGATGCCATCGAGATCCCCGTCAGTGAGATTGAAGCGCTCGAAGCCGGCTCCTTAAGCGCCTACCAGTTCATGATGAACCGCATCATCAACATCGACGTGACCCCTGCTCAGCTGGCACTGGATCCCTGCAACGCCTCCGTGGTCATCACGGATGTGCACAACGGACAGGTGCTGGCTATGGTATCCTATCCGGGCTATAACAACAACAAAATGGCAAATACGGTGGACGCGGAGTATTTTTCGCAGCTGATCGCGGACAAGTCCTCCCCCATGCTGAATTACGCCACCCAGTATAAGGCAGCGCCCGGATCCACCTTCAAGATCGTCTCTGCCTCTGCCGGGCTGATGAACAATGTCATCGATCCGGATACCAAGATCGACTGTGTATCCCTCTTTGAGTCCATTTTCCCGTCTCCCAGATGCTGGAGCAGATACGGCCACGGAGACGAGGTTCTGGTGACCGCCATACGGGATTCCTGCAACTACTTCTTCTACGAGGTGGGCTTTAGGCTGGCCACCGCAAACGACGGCAGCTACAACGACTCTCTTGGCTTAAACAAGCTCTATGAATATGCGGATCTCTACGGGCTCACCGAGAAGTCCGGTGTGGAGATCACGGAGTATTCCCCGGACGTTTCCGACAGGGACGCTGTGCGTTCCGCCATCGGACAGGGTAACAACAGCTACACCACCACGCAGCTGGCCAGATATGCAGCCACCATTGCCAATTCCGGCACCTGCTACGATCTGACCCTTCTGGACCACACCACGGATCCTGCAGGCAATATCCTGACCGTACGGGAGCCGCAGGTGCACAGTACCGTGAATCTGCCTGAGGAATACTGGGATATCATTCACACCGGCATGCGGATGGTGGTGGAGAACAAGTCTTATTTCTCGGATCTGGCGGTGGATGTGGCCGGCAAGACAGGTACCGCAGAGCAGATCAAGAACAGGCCGAACCACGCGCTTTTCATCTGTTATGCCCCTGCGGATACGCCGGAGATCGCCATGGCAACGAGGGTGCCCTTCGGTTATTCCTCGGACTATGCGGCGCAGATCTCCAGAGACATCATCAAGTATTACTACGGACTCGCCGATACGGACGAGCTCATCACAGGAACTGCGGATACGCCGGATGCCGGAGTTACCAACGAAATGTAATTTCCGAAAGGAAACGCGGATGCGCTTTCCTTTCGGAATCTGAATCGTTGCATTAAATGCACCGATTCAGCCGATTCGGAGAAATCACCTCCGTGATTTCTCCTCACGGTTGCCGCATACGCGGCAAATCTACAGGTTGCCTGACTAAGTGCTTATAACATGTTGACTAAATAGTCCAAAGTATATAAATCTACTGAACGGAGTATGTATATGAGTAAAACAGACATCACAATTAAATCATACCCCAGCGGGCTGCGGATCATCTTTGATCCGGAAGCGACCTATGAGGATATTCTGGAGGCGGTAACGGAGAAGTTTACCGCGGGCCGCGAGGTGTTTGGTGACAGCAGTGTCGTAATTTCCCTCGTGGGGCGCACGCTTCCCGACATGCAGGAGCACGAGCTGGTGGCCAGGATCGAGGATTGTTCCCAGCTGCATGTCATCTGCATTGTGGGAGAGGATGAGGAGACAGAAAAGCACTACCTCCACATTATGGGGGATTATGAGAAGCGCATCGATCCCAGGGAAAAATGCAGGATCTATCATGGGGATGTCATGAATCACAGCGAGCTGACCCTGGAGGAGAATGTGGTGATCCTGGGAAATGTGAATTCCGGATCCTCCGTCCGTTCCAAAGGGAGCATTCTGGTGCTGGGTAGCCTTTTGGGCAGTGCCTATGCCGGAGGCGCCACCAACGAATCCGCCTTCATCGCAGCCCTGGAGTTCCAGCCGGAATCTCTGGAGATCGGCGGTGTACTCTACCAGGCGCCGGACAAGTCCCGTTTCGGCCTGCGCCCCAAGAATCTGTGTAAAATGGCTTATGTGGAAAACGGCATGATCCTCACGGAGGAAATGAACCGCACCACCATCGAAAAACTCTATGAACTTTAGAAACTATCGTTTAAAAGATTATGATTTTAAGCTGGTCCTTCTGGTCATCGCCCTTTCGGTGATCGGTGTCTATGCCGTGGGCAGCGCCCAGAGCAACCTCCAGAACCGTCAGCTCATGGGAGTCATCGGCGGCGCTGTTGCCATGATCGTCATCAGCCTCATCGATTATCATCTGATCCTGAAGCTGTACTGGTTCATCTACGCAGGCAACATCGGACTCCTTGCGCTGGTGCTTTTGATGGGAGAGTCCTCCCACAATGCACAGAGGTGGCTGACCATCGGCGGCATCAAGTTCCAGCCCTCCGAGCTGGCCAAGATATTATTGATTTTATTCTTTGCTCAGTTTATTATGAAAAGAAGGGAGAAACTCAATACTTTCCCTGTGATCGCGGCCTGTGTCGCATTACTTCTGGTACCGTTTCTCCTGATCCATGAGCAGCCGGATCTGTCCACCAGTATCATGGTAGCATTGATCTTTTGTGTGATTCTCTATGCCGGAGGCATCAGCCATAAGTTGATCTTCGGAGTATTGGCCGTAGCCATACCGGCAGTGGCCATTTTTGTGGCTCTCGCCATGCGTCCGGACAGCAACTTCCTCATCGATTATCAGAGGAACCGCGTCCTGGCATTCATTTATCCCGAACAATACGCCACGGACGAAGCTTATCAGCAGCTGAATTCCGTCACGGCCATCGCCTCCGGAATGCTGGACGGCAAGGGCTATAAAAACAATGAGATCACTTCCCTGAAGAACGGTAATTTCCTTTCAGAGGACCAGACGGACTTTATTTTTGCGGTCATCGGAGAGGAATTCGGTTTCAAGGGAACCCTGCTGGTGATCATCTTGCTCTTCCTGATCTCTCTGGAATGTATCTCCGTCGCCAGACGCGCGCCGGATACGGCAGGCGCCATCATCGGCGCGGCAATCGGGGGTCTCATCGGATTCCAGGGATTCATCAACATCGGTGTTGCCACATTTTTACTGCCGAATACGGGATTGCCTCTGCCTTTTGTCAGTTACGGTCTGACCTCACTTCTCAGCTGCTTTGCCGGCATCGGTTTCGTGCTGAACGTGAGACTCCAGGCCAAACGGGGAAATCTGACTTCCATCGAGGACATCCTCTAAGCGCGCAGGTCCATTGAAAAAGAAGGTAAAAGGGGAATCGAAAAGAGAGAGATCCCAATATGCTCTCTTTGTGG
The DNA here is from genome assembly GCA_024681775.1 of Lachnospiraceae bacterium. GTDB lineage: Bacteria > Bacillota > Clostridia > Lachnospirales > Lachnospiraceae > AC2028. The sequence continues at coordinate 128 of JAILAF010000129.1, read as the reverse complement.
AGGAAAACGAATGAACATCGCTCTCATCGCACATGATGCAAAAAAGAAACTGATGCAGAATTTCTGTGTCGCCTATCGCGGGATCCTTTGCAAGCATGAGATCTATGCCACCGGCACCACCGGAAGAC
>JAILAF010000084.1 GCA_024681775.1 Lachnospiraceae bacterium | reverse complement strand
TATCCGAAGCAGCAATTCCGATAATTCACAGGAGTCACCACGTAGTAATCCGCATCATCTGCCTCCTCCAGCGTTTCGGACAGAACTCTCCCGGAGGCAAAGGAGCCTCCTTCCAAAAATCTCCCCTCCCGGTATGCAATGGGACAGGATACGGTACTGCTGTAGGAGGTATTGACATCCGTGAGGTCCAGACGCCCGGTCTTACGGACATCTGTCCGGTGAAACACGGCAGCCTCATCGCACATGCACAGATAGCATGACTTCATATCTCCCACATGGATGTAATGCTTCAGTACCTCATAAAACGCATCCAGGGTCTCCGCCTCGGCAAAATCCGAGGACATGTTCCGGATCAGATCGCTGGCCTGGTGCATCATGATGGACTGGGAGACATATTGCCCCCGCAGCGCCCTGCAGCGTCCTGCATTCTGAGGGTCGCATCCACAGCTCCTCCCGATCAGGATCCTTCCCTGCAACACGCAGTGATCCTTCTTTTCCCGACCCAGCAGCATGAGAACTGCCTGCTCTCCTGCTTTTTCCTGTCCTTTATAGACAGTGGTCAGCATGGGGTTGTAGGCATCCCCCACACCGTCCGCATCAAAGCCTGTCACGGCCACATCCTCCGGGACCCGGATCCCGTCTTCCCCGAGCCTGCGGATCACACCGATGGCCATCTGATCATTGGCGCAGAGGAAGGCATGGGGGAGCATCTTCCCGCTCAGGAGGAGCTCGTCCGCCGCCATATAGCCGCTGTCAACGCTGTAATTTCCGCAGATCACTTCCACATCCTGCTCCGGGATTCCAAAATCCCTGCAGGCCTCCAGGAATCCGATCCGGCGCTCCTCTCCGTCGTGATTGCCCTGATAGCCTCCCACAAAGCAAAACCTCCTGCAGTCGTGCACTATGATCATGTGCCTGACCACTTCGTACTGTGCGGAACGATTGTCCAGCTTGACGCTTTTCATGCCGCCGATCTCCTGATCGATGCTGACACAGGGGATCCCGGAGGAGCGGATCCTTCGCTCCAGTTCATCTGCAATGGGACCGTACTGGATGGAGTCCTTCATAATGATGGCTCCGTCAAAGGTGCTCAGATCCGGCAGACGATAGATGTTGTAGGTTCCCTCCTGGCTCTCTACCCGCGCAGTGAAGTTCAAGTGGCAGGTAAAGATGTAGATCAGCACGCCTTCCCGCTTTCCGGCCTTCAGGATCCCACGGACATTCTTCAATTGGTTTTCCAGGCTGATAGCCGAGATAAAGACTGCGATCCGTTTCTTCAAGATCTTCCCCTCATGCAGGACGCATCAATAGGCCAGCTCCTCCCTTCCGCAGAAAGGATCCACGGGACTGATGCCGGTAAATTCACTGCGCCCCATCACTTTTTCCACAACCGCCTCCATGACATCATCATTGTTGGAGTACGCATTGATATAGGTTTTCAGCATGGGCACATCCAGCAGATGGTACGGGTTCGCCAGGCTGATGAAGAGTACCGGAACCTCCTCCGCAAACCAGGGCACATTGTTCCCCTGTCCCCAGAAGGTGTACCAGTTCAGGCGAGTGGTCGTCTGGTTGGAGGCGTTCTCAATGTTGGCGACATAGATCACCAGATCGTATTTCTCCCGGAACTGCGTCACATTATCCACGCCCTTGTCGAAATCCTCTTTCTCGTAGAGTTTGACGGAAAAACCCTGCTCCTTCAGGAGCCGCTGCATTTTCCGGGTCACCCGTTCTGTGGAAGGGTACTCTCCCAGGATCTCCAGCAGGACCCGCTTGGTGTTCTGCGGAGAAAGAGGCAGCAGTCCTGCCGTATCCTTGACCAGCGTGACCGAACGATCCGCCAGTTCCCTGGCCCACTCGGCATGCTCCCTGCATCGCACCACGGAAAGCGCCTCCCTGGGCGGTACCAGCGTCCCCTTCTCCCTCCTTTCCGGAAGAAGCAGGGCGGCCTTGGTCGCCAGGATCCTCCGGCAGGCATCCTCCAGGCGTTCCTCGGACAGAATCCCCTTGCGGTAACCCTCCATCATGAAGGTGAAGTCCTCTGCCAGGTCCTTGTTGAAGAGGATCATGTCGCAACCGTTCTCGATGGAGGTGGGGAGAGCGGTCCTGCGATCCATGGCGGACGTGTAGCCCACCATGGGAGTAGCGTCACTGATGATGAGGCCGTTAAATCCCAGCTTTTCTCTGAGCAGGTTCTTTAACAGGGCGGAGGAAAGGGTTGCGGGGATGATCCTGCCCCGATGTCCCGGGAAGATCTGATTCTCAAAGGCGGGGAATGCGATATGACCTGCCATGACGGTGAGAGTACCCGCCTCGATCATGGCCCGGTAGATCCTGCCGTAGGAGGCCTCCCATTCCGCAACGGACAGGCTGTTTACAGAGGTCAGCAGGTGCTGATCCCGCTCGTCGACCCCGTCTCCGGGGAAATGTTTGACGGATGTTGCTACGCCACACTCCTTTGCCGCCCGGAGGTACTCTTTTGCGTTTGCGATTACGACATCCGTGTCGCTTCCATAGGTTCTGACGTTGGTGATGGGATTGTGATAGTTCAGATCCAGGTCCACCACCGGAGCGAATGCCAGGTTGATTCCCAGGGCCGCCCCCTCTCTGCAGGCGATCTTCCCGAGACGATAGGCGTATTGGGGATCCCCCGCAGCTGCCACGGACATCTGCTTTCCATAGGGGGTCCCATCGGTGGCAGCCCCGTCCCCGCCCGCCTCCAGATTGGAGGGGATCAGCAGCGGGATCCTGCTGTGTCTCTGCGCATAATCAAAGGTATCCCGCATCTCATCACTGCGCCCGTCCCGGAAAAACAGTCCGCCGATGTGATAACGGAGGATGGTTTCCTCCAGATAATCCCGGTCCGTGGAATACCCGATGGGGCAAAACAACTGCCCGATCTTTTCTTCCGTTGTCATGCTCCGGAGGGTTTCTTCCACCCAGTCTGTCGCCTGTTTATCCAGAAAAAAGGGTGCCTTTGTTATATCCATTTTGCTTATCCTCTATGTTTTGCGGTTTTCCTCGCTTTCAGCATGCGAAGTTCCACCAACTTATTTTCATTGTTCAGATAGATCAGAAATACCACCAGGATCAGTGCTGTCACGATCTGCTGCACGGAGGAGTCCATCTGCAGCTTGGCATACATCAGCGAGATCCCCGCCGCGATCATGCCGCCCAGAAGATAGCCCAGTTTGTCGTTGGAGAACCGGCCGATGAAGCCGCCGATGAACATGGGCAGAAACGCCGTGAACATCACACCGATGGAGCCAAAGTTCAAGGCCATCTGGATCGTTCCCGTGTTGGTGGCTGACAGGAATCCGACCACTCCCATCAGGGAACCTGCGATCATATAGCAGGCGATGGCATTGGGAATCTCCCGGATCCCCATATTGACGGAGACGCTCTGGCCGGAAAGCAGCGCCTTGTACTCATAACCGAATTTCGTGTGATCAAAGATCAGGATCATGATCGCCAGAGCGACCAGGATCACGAGAAGGTAATTCCGCACACCCGGGAATCCCGTGAGCTTTGCCTTGGTGACAAAGGATACACCGTAGCCGTCCGTCAGGACAAAAGCGGCTCCCTCGAACAAAAGCGTCACGCCAAGGGATACGATGATGGGCGGCAGCTTGCTGATCACATAGATCCCCCCGGAGATACATCCGAGAACGGCGCCCGACAGAATGCAGATCAGGAGCATTCCTCCCGCAGGCAGATCCAGCCAAAGGGCCAGAGTGGAGCTGATCACGGAGGAAAGCAGCGCAACCGACCCGATGGAAAAATCAAAACGGCCGGAATTCAGATTGATGGATAGGGCAAACGTGGTCAGCATGACCGAGGCAGTCGCCCGGAAAAATGCCATCCAGTTCCGTGTGGTCTCAAAGAGCACTACGCCTCTGACGGCACAAACCAGAAAGATGATCCCAAATGCGAAGAGCGGGATCGCCAGTGTTCCGAATATTCTTTTCCCCAAGCTTAATCTGCCTCGATTCATGGCTTTACCTCGATTCTGTATAAATATTTCTGACCGGCTGCTCTTTAGCGGATCCTGTCAAAGGCGTAATCGCCGACAAATGCCTCAAAAGCAGCGTAATCTGCATCGTAGAGCGCGTTCAGCTCCTCCATGGTCCAGACCGGATGATCGATGTCTCCGTCCAGATCCAGCATCTCCTTGCAGCCTTCCGCAGAAGTGGAGATCCAGTATCCAATGTCAAACGCAGGGGCATTGCCCTCGGGATCCCGCAGAGGATTACCGTTCACCGCACGGTACAGTGCCATAAACACAGGACCGTCGTACGCGGAGAACTTTCCTGCCAGGTAATCCAGAGAACCGTTTGCCATTGCCTCGTAGTAATCCTGTGCATAGGCATCCACGGAAGCGATCTTTACATCCGTACCGTTGGTAGCAGTTCCGAAGAAATCGGATCCGCTGCCCACTGCCAGCAGCACTTCCACGCCGGGGGCCTGCACCATCTCTGCGCCCTTTGCAAACCACGCATCGTCCATGTCATAGCCGCCCAGGTAACCGGAGAGGGTCACATCCCCGATCGCTCCGGTCTTGGCTTCGCCATCTGCCATCAACTGTCCGATGATGGCGCCGGGATCGGTCATTCCCTGATAGCTGGCTCCCTCTCCGCCTGCATCCACCATAGCCTTGAGCATCCCGGCCACACGGTTGACATGCATGCTGTTGCGGTAGACCGTCGCACCGCCGAAAATGGCGAAATTCCGCACACCCTGATCCAGATAGTACTTTGCCATCTGATATCCGGTTTCAAACTCCGTTGCGTCGGAGGGACCCACGGAACCCACATAGTAGGTGTAGCCCTTGTAGGTCTCATACTGCTCCGCATCCAGCGCACCGGAACCCACCGCATAGTAGACACCAGCTGCCTCACACTGCTCGATCTGCGCGGGACGGTCAAAGGAAGACTCGGAAAGGATCGCCTTGCAATTGTTGGTGATCATTGTCTCAATGGCTGCTTTTTCTCCGGCGGAATCACCGAGCTCATCGGAATACACAAAAACCATGTTGTATGCCTTTGCGATGTAATCCTCCAGATAATGTCTCCGTCCCAGTGCCTCGGCGGAGGTTGCATCCGACACGAGAACACCGATCTTGAAGGGTTCTCCCGGAACGGCGGCTTCTGCGGGAGCAGCATCCGTGCTCTCTGCCGTCCCTGCATCCGATGCAGGATCTGCAACCGTCTGGGTCGCGGAACTGCCCGCACTGCTGCTGTCTGCCCCGGATCCGCAGGCCGTGACGGAAGCCATCATGATCCCGGTCAGGATCAGGCTCAAAACCTTTGTTGCCAACTTCTTTTTCATTTCTGTTCCTCCTCTTTTCCAAAAAAATGATTGCTAATTCACTATCTGGGAAGTGTCTTCATCTTCCGCTCACCCGCTGCGATAAAGACAACCAGCAGGAATATAGCCGCTTTTACCATCTGCCCCACCCCGGAATTCAGGTTGAGCATCACCATGATCTGGCTCAGGAACGACATGGAGAAGGCGCCGATCACTGCTGCATAGATCCGGCTTCTGGCTCCTCCCGACACCGGCATCCCACCGAAAACGATGGCAATGATCACATCCATTCCCACGGAGGATGCCGTATTTCTGGTCAGGGTCGGTGCATAGACGATGGACAAAAAAGCGCCGAGGCCCACGCCCAGACCACAGATCACAAATGCGATGACGGAATAACGATTCAGCGAGATCCCTGTCAGCTTTGCACACAGCGGATTCCCGCCCAGAAATTTCTGCCTTCTTCCGATGGGCGTAAAATCAAACAAAAAGAAGCAAAACAGGAAATATGCACCCAGGACCAGCAGCTTAAACCAAAGGGTATCCAGGGATTTTACCGCCGCCTGGGGTACCTTGATCTCGGATCCGGTCCCGCCCAGATTGAGCAGCAGAAGGGCCAGTGCATTCAGCACGCTCAGCATTGCGATGGTCGTGACAAACACCGGCAGATGGAACACGCCCGCCAGAACCGAGTTCAGCAGAGATACCAGCACTGCGACACAGACCGCGGTCAGAAACATCAGTCCCACACTTTCCGTTTTCAGGTAGACGATCCCCGCCATCAGTGCCGATACGGCGGTAGAAGCGCCCAGGCTGATATCGAAGGCCCCCAGTGTGTAGATGAATACCGCTCCCGTGGCGACCACCGCCACCACAACGCTCTGGTTCACGATCGTCTTCAGTCCGTATGCGACGTTTATGTCATTTATTCTGCCGATGACAAAATATCCTGCGATCAGGATCAGGAGACCGATCAGGGGTGCTATGTTTAACAGCAGATTTTTTACTTTCACGGTTTTTCTTCCTTTCTCAGATCATGTAGCGGATCAGATCCGCTTCCTGCGGATGCTCTTCCCGGCGAAAGACCTTCTCGAGCCGGCCTTCCTTCAGCACGGCGATCCGGTCGGCCATACCGATCAGCTCCGCCATCTCCTCGGAGATGATGAGGATGGATTTCCCCTCTCGCTTCATCGCTGCCATCAGCTGGTACATGGCCTGCTTCACACCGATATCGATGCCTCTGGTGGGGCAGTCCAGGATCAGGATCTCGCTCCCGCGACCGATCCATTTGCCAAATACCACCTTCTGCTTATTCCCTCCCGACAGAGCCGAAACATACTGTTTGCGGCTCTGGCATTTCACTTCCAGGCTTTCGATCTGCGCATTCACATAGGCCTTCTCGGCTCCCGGCGTCACAAGGATATGACCCAGGGCAAACCGGTCCAGCCCTCCGGCTGCGATGTTGTCTCCGATGGGGGCCTGCAGCACCAGGGACTCACTGTCACGATCCTTGGAGACATAGCCCACATTCTTTTTCATGGCATCCGCTTCGTTCTTCACCTGTTCTCCGCGGATCAGGGCGGATCCGTCTACCGGCTTGATCGCTCCGAACAGGACTTTCCCGAGGGTATGCATGCCGCACTGGGACAAACCGCCGATCCCCAGGATCTCGCCCTTATGGAGCTGGATGGAAAAATCCCTGAGGGGTTCTCCTCCGGGGACTGTGACGTGCCTGGCCTCAAGCACCACCTCCGGATCAAACTGTGAATCATCATCGGAACGGTAATAGTCTCCTTTCAGCTCGCGCCCGATCATGCAGCGCTTGATCTCTTCCTCTTCAAATTCATCCCGGTCAAAGGTCCGGATGATCTCGCCGTCCCGCAGCACCGTCAGGGCATCGCATTCCTTCATGATCTCCTCCATGTCGTGGGAGATGAAAAACACGGATTTCCCTTCCTCCCGCATCTTCCGCATGATCCGGTAGATGATCTCGCGACCTCTGTGCGAAAGTGCAGTGGTAGTCTCATCCACCACCAGGATCTGCGGATCCTGCCGCATCACTCTGGCAATCTCGATCAGCTTGCGACTCTGGATGTCCAGCGCTCCCGTGAGCATCTCTGCCCGAAGGTCCTCCGCTCCGATATCATCCAGGATCCGCCGGGCCTCCTCCATCATTTTCCGGCGGTTCATGACCGGGCCTTTCCGAAACCGGTCCACATCTGCCAGAAAGATGTTCTCTGCTACGCTGATCCCGGGGACGGTCCCGCTTTCCTGAACGATCATGCCGATCCCATGCTCCAATGCATCGATCATAGTCTTCGGATTCCATTCCTTTCCCCTGTAAGTCATCGAACCGCTGTCCGCCTTTTGCATGCCCGCTATAATGGAGGCAACCGTGGATTTTCCGGAACCGTTCTCCCCGATCAGTCCCCGTACCTCTCCTTCCCGGATGGAAAGGGACACATCTCTGAGGGCTTTTGTGGAACCGTATGTTTTGATCATGTGATGCACCTCAAGAACGGTCGGCCTTGCCTGTTTCATTTCTCCCATATCCGGTGTCCTTTCTGTACTCATTTCCTTCCTGCTTTCGGGAAGTGCTCCCGTTTATGGTCCCCATTATAGGTTCCGGACCGCGGACGCAACATTCACAAAACAGGGTAAGTAGACTGACCGGATTTGTGCCGATGATTATATACAGTCAATCAAGTTGACACATTTTAATCTTGTTATGATTTGGGCTATTCATCCGTTTGAAAAAATGCTATTTTATTGTAAAGTTTGAAAAAACCAGTTCTGATTTGGTCAGATATTCGAATCCAGGAAAGGTCGAGAGTGCGTATGAATTATGAACATATGCTCCTTCATCTGTACGATTACAATGAAGACGAGCTGTTTTACAAGAAATACTATTATGCCAGACAGCAGGAGTACTCCCTGCAGAAATTCCTGGCAGAGCTTGATATGAAGGAAGTCCTCCGCCGCAGGCTTCTGATCCCCGAAAAAAAAGAGACCATGCCGCCGAAGCTTCTGGACTCTTTTTTCTTTGATATGAACGATTCCAACAGTATCGTTATGCAGCGGCACAACCGCTATTCGCCGGCTTTCCGTCACAGTCATAATTACTTCGAATTTATCTTTGTCTATGATGGAACCTGCAAGCAGGAGGTGCTGGGCACTCCCGTGGATATGGTTGCCGGGGACATCTGTGTAATCCCCCCGAACATTGAACATATCGTTTCCGTATATGACGACAGCCTGGTTTTTAATATCCTGATGCGGCGGGACACCATGCACAATATGTTCTATCAGTTTTTGAACCACGATAATATCCTGTCCGCCTTTTTCATCAGCGATATCTACGCCGAGAATGCAAATGAATACATTATGTTCCGCACCGGAAATGATGCAGAGATCAAGGAGGCCATTCTCCGCATGTACTGGGAGTACCAGAATCGGAGCTTGTACTACAACGAGTGCATCTCCAGCACGCTGATGCTGCTGTTTTATCTGCTGGTCCGTGGCTACAGCGATTCCGTCCAGATGCCGCGGTTCAAAAACAAGCTGGATGTGCAGCGCTTTGCCATGGTCCAATATGTATCGGAGCATTTCAAGGAGATCTCCCTGTCGGATCTGGCTGCGAAATTCCACTACACGCCGGAGTACACCTCCCGCCTGATCAAGGAGGCTACCGGCCTGACGTACTCGGATCTGCTCTCCAAGGTTCGGATGGAAAGAGCCTGTGAAATGCTGGTCAACACCAATATGACTGTGGCGGCCATTTCGGATGCAGTCGGATTTGAAGCCACGGAGCCCTTCATCCGCAGATTTAAAAAAAGCATCGGAATGACGCCCACGGCCTATCGGAAAAAGCAGGTGACGTTCATGCCGCCCGCCATCCGATAAGCGTAGGATCACAACAAAAGAGGCCATGACTTTCGGCGTGACCTCTTTTGCTATCCTGTAATTTCCAGCCCTTTGTCAGACGGTAAAGAACTTCACATTCTCGTTGATCTGGTCTGCGGCATCCGCCACGGACGTCGCTGCTCCGGATACGCTGTCACTGGAGACAGCCACCTTCCTGGAGCTCTCCGTCAGCTGATTGACGGTAGCGGTGATCTCCTCGGTGGTAGCGGACTGCTCCTCGGAGACGGAGGCCATGTTGGTGGCCACATCGTTTACCTGCTCCATCTGGCCCGCCATCTTCGCCATGATTTCGCTGGCGTGGGTCAGATCATCGGTGATCTGCTGGAAGGTAGCAGCAGCATTGGTGATGGCCTCGGAGTTCTCATGGATCATCCGGGTGTTGTGCTCGGACTTCGTAGCCAGATCACGCACCTTATCGGTAATGCCGCCGATGATCTCGGCGATCTGCTTCGTAGCGTCCGCGCTGTTGTTTGCCAGCTGGCCGATCTCCGTAGCGACTACGGCGAATCCGCGGCCTGCCTCACCTGCGCGGGCTGCCTCGATGGAGGCGTTCAGGCTCAGGAGATTGGTCTGGGCTGCAATGCTGCTGATCATGTCGATGATCTTCGTGATCTGCTCCGCCGCTTCGTCCACGGAACGGACTGCATTGTTCATCTCGTTCATGGAGGCAACGATATCGATCATGCCGTCACTGACATGGCTCATGTCCGTTCTGCCGACACCGGCCTTTTCCACCAGCTCGTCCATGTTTGCTTTCACTTCACGCTCGGACTCGGTCAGATCCACCACGGTGGTAGCGAGGGTCGTAGCATTTTCCGCCACCTCCGTGACAGACTCAGCCATGGCCTGCATGCTGTCCAGGATCAGCTCCATGGACTCTGCCTGCTCTCTTGCTTCCTTCGTCAGGACCTCTGCGGTATCCTTGGATACTCTCGAATCCGTCTCCAGGCGCTCGGACACATCCTTGATGTTCTGCACCGCGGCCCGGATATTGGACACCAGACCGTTCATGGACTGGTTCATAAATGCGATCTCATCATCGCCGTCCGCCTTAATCTCCACGGTAAAGTCGCCGCTGCTGATCTGCTTGATATTGTCCGTCAGAGCCGCTACGGGCTTCCGGATCATCTTGCCCAAAGCGGTAACAAACAGGATGATGATGACAACCATCATTACCAGGCCCACGATCACGATACCGCCGATCAGGCTGTATATGCTGGAATGAACCTCCGAAGCCTTGGCATAGTCGATGACCTTCCAATCCGTTCCGTTCACCGTACTTGCAACACCGTAGTATACTTCATTGCCGGCTTTCAGTTCCTGGACCTTGCCGTCCTCTGCAGTCAGAAGAGATGCAAAAGCAGCATATAAGGGATCGCCGGTCTCTTCCAGAGTGATGCCGCACCACTCCGCATTGGGGCTGCTCAGGATCAGGCCTTCGGAAGTGATCATGACGGCGCGGCCGCTTTCAAAGATCTTAACCTCATTCAGGTAGGCCATGCAGCTGGACATCATCAGGTCGGAGGCGAGGACACCCTCTCTGCCGTCCTGCAGATGCATGTGCCGGACCACCGTCGCACACAGGTCTCCGGTATCATTGTCAAAATAGGGAACATCATAGAAATAATAGTAGGAGTTGTTATACCCCATACCCTGCTGATACCAGGCACTCTCTCTTACGTCCTTCCCGGGATCCCATCCGGAAGGGTCAATGTACTCTCCGGTGCTCAGCGCCAGGTACACGCCGGTGGGGATCATCTCATAACGCTCCAGGGTCTGCGCCATAAAAGCTTCCAGCTCCGCATTATCCTCGAATTCCTGAAGTTCGATGGAATCTGCGATGGCATTCAGATAATAAAAGGTAGAGTTGAGCTGCTTGTTGACCTCCTTCGAATCGGAGGATACATGCTGCTCCAGTGTGTCATGCAGAAGCCCTTTAATCTGACGGAATCCAAACACTGCAACAACACTGATGATGACTAAGATTCCGAGAGCGATCACAGGCAAAATCCGCACCATCAGTTTTCCGCTAACCTGCTTTACTTTAGGCTGGGAGTTTTTGCTTTCCATGCTCATACTTTTTTCCTTTCATAAAAAACCAAATGACTTGTGACAGCGTCAGTATAGCATATAAATCGCAAAATTTGCTTTTGCAAAATATAAAATTGTTATAAACACGTATTTGCGCGCAAAAACGGGCCCGCAGCAAATTGCTGTGAGCAAGGAAAAAGGAGCTACATAAATGATAATAAAAGCCAACATCTGGTGTTGGCTTTTTTCAAACATTTCAATTCTTCGTACTAATACAAGTTATTGAAGGTTTCCGTCCTCTTCCTCTTCATCGTCATAAAAGGCGTAATAGCCGACGCTTTCTTCCAGCATCTCATCAAACGAATCAAAGGAATCCAGCGGCCTGAATGTCCCTGCTTCCAATGTGTCAAAGGTTTCAAGCCTGGGGTTGTACACATAGATCTCATTTCGGAAACACCCCACCACAAGAAATCCCTCAAGTTTTTCACTGAGAGTTTGCATGATCTCGTTCTTGTTGAAGATGGATGCCAGTGCACAGTCGTCAACCTTGACCATGATCGGTGCAGTCCCGAAGAACTGAAAATCGTTCCAGGAGATGCCGTTTGCTATCTTCAGGAATTCCAAATAATCTGAGGGCAGCAACGGAACGCCGATGGTGGCCAGATCCACCTGACAGCGAGCCAGATCATTTTCGCTGGCGGGCTGCACGATCAGCGCATTGGTTTCGCGGATTTTTGCAAGGATCTTTGTAATGGTTTCCCGGTTCATACGACCTCCTGATTGGTTTCCCGACTACAAGTTCTATTATAATGTGTTTCTGACATTTTGGAAACCTGTATCGTTTCCAACTGATGAGGCATTGCCGAGGAATCACTTTTTTCCGTGACAGAGCTTGTACTTTTCGCAAAATTTGCTTTTGCAAAATATAAAATTGTTATAAACACAAAAAGGCCCAAAAATAGGGCCTTTGCGTTTATTCACGATAGATGGAAATCCGGACTGCATTTTCCCCCGCTCCGCAGATCTCCCCGTAGAGACTGCCACGGGTCATCTCGGTCAGGATCTCGCTGTCAGTCACCACCAGCGGCTTCGTCCGCATCCCTTCGGGGCTGTCCGTCCCGTTATTTTCAATAAAAACGGTGCATTCCCGGCCTGTGCTATCCGTCCCTTTCATCACATACCGGGCCGAGAGCGTCATGGGGTTCCGACCGCTCCTTCGCTGGCAGTCCACTCCGCCGGGCAGGATCTCCCCGTGAAAATATGCAGAGTCAGCGGTCCCGTGAAATCGCAGGAAATTCACCCACTCCCCGTCCATCTTTACTTCCGTGCACGCATCGATCGACACGTTTATGACAAAGATCGGTTCCGGCATAGAACCCTTCGCCCAATCCAGAATGATGTCCTCGTCGAACTTATTGAGATTATCCGGGAGCTCATTTTTCCTGAAAAATCGGTGCTCCATCACTTCCTCCGGGTCATTCACGATGGGGCCCTCATATTCTCTCGTGATAAACACGATCCCGGGTCCAAAGCATACATCCCCATTGGGGTATTCTATGATCCTGTCCCTGCCCGAGAGAAGCTTGAATATTTCCAGTCTGCCCAGGGTCAGTCCGGATTCCTCCAGGGTCTCCCGCCGGACCGCCTCCTCGAAGGTCTCTCCCATTTCCATGGAGCCGCCGATGATCGCCCAGCATCCGTTATCGCGCCTTTGCTGCAAAAGGATCTCTCCTTTTTCATTTTCAATGATCACGCCGCAGGCACAGGTCATGATCGGCGCATGGCCGACAAGTTTCCGCATCTCTTTGATATACCCGCCGTTTTTGTATCGTTCCATATAATCATCGATCTGCATGCTCTCCTCCATATTCCTTCCTCACTGCTTCAGGTCTTTGGATAAAAACAGGAGCCGATCGTCATCGTTCACGCAGGGCGCATATTGCTCCAGCACCTTATTCCGGTACCAGACGCCGCTTCCATCGGGAATATATCCACGCTTCACATAGATTCGCTGCGCCGGACCATACCCGGAGTGAACTCCGACAGCCAGAAATACCATGTCCGAGATTTTCGCAGCTTCGCTCTCCGCCACATCGAGCAGCTTGTTGCCGATCCCTTTTCCGTGAATGTCAAAAAACACCGTAAGGTCAACGATCTCGGGATAATTCATGCCACCCCAGGGCCCTTCCGAAGGATGAAGAACAAGCGTGCACTGTCCCTTGACTGCTCCTTCATATTCCGCGATGAATACAAGCCTTTCGCCTGCTTCCTGCTCTTTGTAATAATCCTCATAAATCTTTATCTGAGGGTGCCATCCGTAGGATAGATAGGTGTCGTAGAGGATCTTTGCATCCTCCGGAATCATACTTCGGATTTTCAGAGTTCCGTCATCGTAATATGTTTTCATTTATCTCCCCTCATCCATTCTTCCTTCAGTATCTCCATCTCCACAACATTCCATGGGGCTTTCTTAACGATCTCCGTATCATGAAATCCGACTTTCTTATAACATGCATGCGCACGACTATTATTCTCAAAAACCCCGATTGTGATCTTTTCTACTCCAAGGATCTCAAAGGCATATTTCATCCCGAGACGGAGCATCTCTGTACCATAGCCTTTTCCGCGGATATTATCGTCAACGATGACCCACCCGAATCTCAGTATCTTATTGTCACCGTGAAGATATCTCATGATAAAATGCCCGACGACACCGCTTTCATCAAAGGCGATCCAGGGATAGAAATTGTCCTTTTCCTTGCAAAGACCGTTCTTATCCTTATATACACCGGCTATGATATCTCCGTTAATCGGATACTCTCCGAAGAGTTCTCCGCCCCATTTCATAAAGATATCCTTGTCCTGTACCCACTGTGCGATCTTCTCGGCATCAGCTTCCTTATACTGTCTGAGTCTTAACATAATCTCCTCCGACTGCGGTTATATCGAGTACTTTGTAATCATTCAGATCCATTTCATGAATCATCTTTTCCGGGGGTTTATCCGTATTATCATAAATATGTCCGGCATTCTCGGGCAAAGAGTCGAGCTTTCTTTTTAAGAATTTTGCTCGCTCAATCAGATCTATATCTCCACGATTGCGAATGCGTCTTTCCAGTTCATCCTCCGTGGCAGTAAGCACAATGTAGTAAAGGCTTGCGTCATGCAAAGAAGCAAGTTCTCTGACCCTGGGCAATTCATCTTCAATTACATAGTCAATCAGTACATCTACCCCCTGACGGAGTGCCCTGCCTGCCGTGGCAATGATACAATCCCAATTAAACTTCAGTATATCTTCCCAGAGCACAGCGTCGGATGCTTCTCCGTTCACAAAGAAATCACCCTTATCTTCCGGCTCCACAAAACCGGCATGAAAATCATCCCCGTGAATAACATAAACTGTTTCCCCGCTTTCGGAAACCAGGTGTCTTGCGTACCTGTCTGTAAAGGTCGATTTACCGGATCCACATGGACCGGATACAAAAATAATCTTGTTCATAAATTCAATT
>JAILAF010000052.1 GCA_024681775.1 Lachnospiraceae bacterium | reverse complement strand
GCAGTGCGGGAACGCAGAGAAAACAAGGCAGGAGAGTGATCTATGTATCTGTTCCATGTGCTCAAAAGTATCTTTCGGCTCAGCAATCTGGGATCCATCGTGTTTTTCTTCCTGAATGCGGCCCTGATCATCGTCTGGTTTTCCGACGGTGAGCCCCGGAAGATGGTATATGTGGGTATTGCTTATGTCGTCAGCGTGCTCCTGTCCCTCTCTCCTCTGGGGGAGTGGGCTCTGGGATTTTTCGCCGGAGCACGGAAAATGCGGCGACTGGACATGCGGGAGAAGATCACCCCCATCATACAGCGGGTGCAGGCAGCGGCGGAGAAAAAATCCGGCAACGCCCTTCCCGATGTGATCATCCTGAAGGTCATGCATGATCCGGAACCCAACGCCTATGCCATCGGAAAGCGGACTGTCTGCGTGACGGAGGGGCTGCTGGATCTGCCTGACGAGATGATCGAAGGCATCCTGGCTCACGAGCTGGGGCATCTGGCCATGCATCATACCGTGATCCAGCTGATGATCGGCGGCGGAAATATCATCATTACCACATTCCTGCTGGTCCTTCGGGTGTTCTACTACATCAAGGCAGCCTGGGCGACCCTGAACCTCTTTCGGAAGGATGGGGACGATATCGTGGGTCTGATCTTCGGACTGCTGGATATATTCTCCGCACTGCTGGTCTTCCTGTGGACGAAATTCTGCATGCTCTTCCTGATGTGGTCCAGCAGAGCCAATGAGTACGAGGCAGACCGGTATGCCTACGAGATCGGGTACGGCGATCACCTGGCAGCAGCGCTGGATACCATTACCTGGGGGAAACCCAAGAGTTCCTTCTTCAAGGCGCTGTATTCCTCCCATCCCGAGCCTCATGACCGCATCGCCAAGTTGCAGGAGCTGGGGGTATCCTACTCCAGATATTGAGAAGTCGGTGGTGCCGTGCAAGCACGGCAGCCGATTGCCAAACTGATATAATCACAAAGAACCGGGAGAGCAATGCTCTTCCGGTTCTTTGAATATATCAGGAAAACAGTCAGCGGCCGGATCAGCCCTCCAGCAGATCGCGGATCAGAGCCACCTCTTCCTTGCTGATCCTGTCATCGATGGAGCAGATGGTAGCCACCAAAGTGACGAATGCAACGTTCTCATCCTCATCAAGCGTATTGTTGAAGTTGCCGATGATCTTGTAAACGTCCAGGCCCTTCAGGATCTTTGCCAGGATATTGGCAAGCTCGTCAGAGGAGAAATCATATCCTACGGCCTTCAGGATGCCGGCAGCCATGCCCAGTTCATAATCATTGAACTTGCCGTCTGCAGCCAGAACGCCGGCAAGGATGATGGTGAAGATGTAATGTCCGTCTGCGTCGGGCTCGTCATCGAAACGGCACATTGCAGGATAGACATCCCGGAAGCTGGAAGCGGCCAGAGCCATTTTCTCCCTGTCGTCCATGTTAACGATTCTCTGTAAGGTATCATCAAAAACAGACATAGAAATCCTCCTTGTGGGCGCCCCTTGCGGGAGCCGTTTTTTGTTATATATCCATTTTACACAAGGAACCCTGTTCTGGCAAAGAAAACGCACAAAAAACAGGAAAAAAATCGGAAAACTCCGTCGAATTGCGCATTACGCCCTTCCGGGTGATATAATAACTTTGGGGGTCTCGTTTTTGAAGGGAGGCGGATACATGAGCGAGCATAAAACGATCACTGCAGAGGAACTGATGGAGATCATCCACCGGACGGAATGGATGGAGGATACATCCTTTGAGCAAAAGCCCCGCACGGGAGGCGGCTTTTTCGTGGAAGAACACATATGGAGCATGAATTCCGATCATGTTCGCACCGCCGTGGAGGTGGACGAAAGAGGACGGATCCTGGCAGCCGGCGGATATGATGCCGTGGAGGAACTGAAGACAAAGGGCGTTATCGTGAAGGAATCCTGAGCATGAATGATAAAGTGACTGTCTTTAAGATGATGTTTTTCTTCGGTCCTCAGGACAGACGGAAGATCGGAGAAAAACAGATCGATGATTATGTGCTGGACCATTACCGGAAGATCTTTCGTCAGGACCTCTTTGACGAGCACAAGGAGGCGTGCCGGTCCCTGGA
>JAILAF010000044.1 GCA_024681775.1 Lachnospiraceae bacterium | reverse complement strand
GCCTACTCCGAGGAAAACCACCTGCCCCGGACTGCCGGATCCGACATTCATGTCACAAAACTCCTCTTCGGCGGCATGGCCTTTTCCCACAGGCTGGAAACGCCCGCCGATTACATCAAGGCAGTGCGGAGCCGTGAGCAGTGCCTGCTCCTCACCGGAAACGAGACCCTGGAGGGCGCGGATTTCCGCTTTGCCTATTGATACACTTCCGATAAAGAAACAAAAACCTGCAGGCTTTGCAACCTGCAGGTTTTTTCTGTCTTTCGTTTTTTTCTTTCAGACCCTTTTCAGGAAGGTCAGCCCAGCTCTACCACGACCTTGTTCTCCTTCTGCAGCTTATCTGCGGGGATCAGGTTGCTCTCCAGCTGCTCACCGTTCAAAGTAACAGACTTAACGCCGCTGCCTGTGTGGGCGGGATTGTTCACCACGATGGACAGGTGCGTGCCGCGGAAATCCTTCTCCATGGTGAAGGAATCCCATGCGGAAGGTACGGCGGGATTGATCACCAGACCCTTGGCATTGGGTCTCATGCCGCAGATACCCTCGATGCAGCCCACCATAACGGTGGATGCGGTACCGGTGAGCCAATGCACGTGTGCACGGCCTGCGTAGGGAGAACGCTTGGACTCAACGAACTGTCCGTGGACATAGGGCTCGATCACACGGATCTCCGCCTTGTCATTCATGGAAGCGGGAGCGGTCTCGGAGAAGTACTCGAAGGCACGGTCGCCGTGGCCCTTCAGTGCCTCTGCCAGGATCAGCCAGCCCTGGGACTGGGAGAAGATACCGCCGTTCTCCTTGGTATCGGGATTGAAGATGTGCATCAGAGCGCCGTCAAAGTAGTGATCTACATAAGGGGGCTCCAGAAGCTTTGCTCCGTAAGGGGTGTTCAGGATCTCATGGACACTCTCCAGTGCCTTGTCGCCCTGCTCCTCGGAAGCGAAGCCGGAGATGACAGACCAGCTCTGGGGATTCAGCCACATATTGGCCTCGGGATCCTTCCTGGCACCCACGATCACGCCGTTGTCACGGATACCGCGGATGAAGCGGTCCTCGTCCCAACACTTCTCCAGCGCCTCGGCTAGCTTGTCCTTCACGTCCTTCAGGTATGCGACATAGCTGTCATCGCCGCGGTCTCCTGCGATCTCCAGCATCATATTGAATGCATAGTAGAGCTGGAATGCCACGAAGGTGGACTCGCCCTTTGCGCCCATGCGCAGGCAGTCGTTCCAGTCCGCATGCAGACCTGCGGGCATATTGTGGTCTCCCAGATGGGTCATGGAGAACTCGATGGCCTTCTTCAGATGATCGTAAACCGTGTCCTCGCCGCCGTTTGCGTAGACGATCTTCTCATCCAGGAAAGCGACATTGCCGCTCTCGGCGATGTACTTGTAAACGGTGGGGAAGAGCCACAGGGCATCATCCGCACGATAGGAGGGATGGCCGGTCTCCTTCACGTAGGAAGGATCGTCGGGAGTGTTCTCGTGACCTGCATTGTGGTCGAACTTTACCAGAGGCAGGCCGGCGCCGTTGTCCACCTGTGCGGAGATCATGAAGCGGATCTTCTCCAGTGCCATTTCGGGATCCAGATGGATGATACCCTGGATGTCCTGCACAGTATCGCGGTAACCGTAGCCGTTGCGCTCTCCGCAGTAGATGAGGGAGGCTGCTCTGGACCAGGTAAAGGTGATGAAACACTGATAAGCGTTCCACACATTGATCATGTTGTTGAACTCCTCGGAAGGAGTCTGCACGGAGAAGTGCTCCAGTTCGGAATGCCAGTAGTCCTTCAGAGCCTGCACCTCTGCATCCACAGCGCCGTCCTTCTCGTACTTTGCAAGGATCTCGTTTGCCTCGGCGTTGTTCTTCTCACCGAAGACATAGATCAGCTCCCTGGTCTCGCCGGGCTGCAGGACGAAATCACTCTGCAGAGCGCCGCAGGAGTTGGAGTTGTAGTTCATGGTGCCGTCGCACTTTCCCCGCTCCACGGAGATGGGATTGGAATAGGTGCGATAAGGTCCGATGAAGGCTTCCAGGCTGCCGGCACATGCGTCCACCGCAGACTTTGCCAGGCCGAAGAAACGCTCCTTGTGGTTGGAGCCGGTCTCGTCCTTGCCGGAATTCTCATTGATGTGCTGCAGGATCTTGTTGCCCTCGAAGGAGGTGCGGGTGATGAACAGGGTGTACTGCAGGTTCACCTGATCCTGCTGGTAATTGTCCTCGTTGGTAAACTCGATAAAGCCGAAAGCAGACAGCTTTCTGGGCGTTGCGCCGTCGTTTTTCACCTTTGCGGACCATACCTCATAGGTAGCGCCCATGGGAACATAGTAGGTCACCTCGGAGGTGATGTCGCTGTATTTGGAAGTGACGACGGTATAGCCGGTGCCGTGGCGAACCACATTTTCAAAAGAATCCAGCGGCTTGCCCACGGGCTGCCAGGTAGCGGTCCAGTAATCGCCGCTCTCCTGATCTCTCAGATAGATGTATCTTCCGGGAAGTGCCATGGAAGAATTGAAGCGGTATCTCGCGATACGTCCGTTGGCTCCGCTCTTTACAAAGCTGTAGCCGCCGCCGTTGTTGGTGATGATGGCACCGTAGGCGGGAGAGCCGAGATAGTTGCTCCAGGGTGCGGGAGTGTCCGGTCTGGTGATGACATACTCCTTCGCAGCCAGATCAAAATATCCGTATTTCATGAAAAATACCCCCATTTTTTGATTTTCCGGCCGAGGCCGGCTTTTTCTGACAGATTCTTTTGTATTTTATCATTTATAGTTTCTCTTTTCCACAGAAAATAACGTCCCGGGAGAGATTAATTTTGGCTAAAAAAATACCTCCCGGAAAGCAACGCCGCTTCCCGGGAAGTATGCGTGATCATCTGCCTGCAGAGGTTTTATTACGGGTCAAAAACGCCCTGAAAATGGCTGTCGTAGACCCGGAAGAAATCCGAGGTGGTGAGGGCATCGTCCTCCGGCGCTTCCACGGACTCCCAGAGAGGCGTGTTCAGATTCCGGATGACCCCTTCCACAAATGTGTCATACTCCGACTCGAAGGCCTCCTGGCGCCGTTGCTCCACGATGGCCAGCTTGTTGGCATCCGTCTCCTCCCGGTCCAGGGTGCTGACGCAGCGCAGGATGTAATACCCGTTCTCCGTCTCCAGTACAGAGCTGATCTCGTCGGTCTCCATGGAAAAGGCAGCCTCGTCCAGCACCGGATCCAGACTTCCGTTTCCCACGGAAATGGAGTAATTGTCATCGTCACTGTAAGTGGAAGCCAGCTGCCCGAAATCGTTTCCGTCCATGGCCATGCTCCGGACCTGCATCGCCTGACGGTAGATCTCCTGCTTTTTCTGGTCGTCGTAGGAGTTCACATTCCCGCCCGCGTCCCGGAAAACGGTGGTGAAGTAGATATACTGGAGCTTCACAAAACGGGCTTCGTCGTCGCTGATCTCGGGATTGATGTCGGAGATCATCTCCATGTAGACCTTGTTCTCCAGCGCGTACTCCGCGTACATGTTTTCCAGCAGTTCCTCCGTCACTCCCAGGAGCTCCACCTCCCGGGGGGACAGGCTCTCGTAGTACTCCTGTGCCGCTTCCCGGACCTGTTTCATCTCCTTGTCCGTGAGAGTCACCTCATAGGACTGGGCCATGAGTGCCATGGTCTTCACCTGCGCGATGCGGGCCAGGACGATCTCCCGGACATTTTCCTCCAGGGTCACGCCGTCCAGGGACGCATCCCAGATCTCCTCGCCGTAGACCTCCTCATACTGGTTCCGGATGTTCACCAGGTAGACCATGAACTCCGGCAGGGTGCAGACCCGGTCTCCCACGGTAAACACATCCTCCTCGCCGAAGCCGGAAGTCAGCACCACCGTGGTATTGTTGTCCTGCAAAAAACCGCAGCCCGTCAGAAAGGCGCCGGCCAAAGCCAGCGCCATGACAGCTGCGGTAAGTTTTTTGCGAAAGAAATGCAAATTACTCAATAACATGAATCCAACCTTTGGGAGCCTCGATCCGGCCCATCTGGATGCCGGTGAGGGTTTCGTATAATTTCTTCGTCACAGGGCCCATCTCAGCCATGCCGCTGGGGAAGCAGATCTCCTTGCCGTGATCCACCACCTTGCCTACGGGGCTGATGACGGCTGCGGTGCCGCACAGTCCGCACTCTGCGAAATCCTTGACCTCGCTGAAGAAGACCTCTCTCTCCTCCACTTCCAGTCCCAGGTATTCCTTCGCAACATACACCAGACTTCTGCGGGTGATGGAAGGCAGAATGGAATCGGACTTGGGGGTGACCACCTTGCCGTCCTTAGTAACAAAGAGGAAGTTGGCGCCGCCGGTCTCCTCCACCTTGGTACGGGTGCCGGGATCCAGGTACATGTTCTCGTCAAAGCCCTCCTTGTGGGCATTCACGATGGGGTACAGGCTCATGGCGTAGTTCAGTCCGGCCTTGATATTACCGGTGCCGTGCGGTGCCGCACGGTCGAAGTCGCTGACGCGGATGGTCAGGGGCTTCACACCGCCCTTGAAGTAAGGACCCACGGGGGTGGTGAAAATACGGAACTGGTACTCATCCGCAGGCTTCACGCCGATGACGGGATTGGTACCGAACATATAGGGGCGCACATACAGGGTGGCGCCGCTGCCGTAAGGGGGAACCACATTGGCATTGGCCTTGACGACCTGCGTGACGGCATCCACGAATCTCCCTGCGGGAAGCTTCGGAATCTCCAGTCTCTCAGCGGACTGATCGATGCGCTCCGCATTCAGGTCGGGGCGGAAGGTGACGATGTGTCCGTCCTCGGTGGTATAGGCCTTCAGTCCCTCAAAAATGGTCTGCGCATACTGCAGAACGCCGGCACACTCGTTCAGTACGATGTTCGCGTCGGTGATCAGCGCACCCTCATCCCACTTGCCATCCTTGTAATTGGAGACATACCGGTAATCGGTAGGGACATAGCCAAAACCCAGATTTGCCCAGTCAATGTTCTTCTTTTCCATACGGCACTAACCTTCTTTCTGATGTATTGCGGTACTGTGGTAAAGTCATTAACATACATTATCTGCCCCGCACCGCAAAAAGTCAATGCAATCTGTCACGGATCCGCACCTTTTACAGGCGTCAGGCCCGCTTATAGGTCACAAAGCGGTAAGGGATGTCAAAATAGGTCATCTCCTCGGACTCGGAAACCACCTGCCATGCAGGATCCTCATCCAGATTGGGGAAATAGGTATCCGCGCGGTATGCGTGGTCCAGCTTCGTCACAACAGCCTCGTTGCAATAAGGAAGGAGGAGCTTGTAAATGCTGCCGCCGCCGATGACATAGATGTCATTATCATCGAATTTCTTTGCCTTCTCCAGGAATTCCTCCAGAGAGTGGACCACGATGGTCTCCTCATCCACTTCATACTTCGGATCCGTTGAAAAGATCACGTTGGTACGATACTTTAAGGGCTTGCCCTGGGGGAAGGTAGCCAGGGTCTTGCGCCCCAGCACCACCACCTTGCCGGTGGTAAGCTCCCGGAAATTCTTATGATCGTTCGGAATGCTGACCAGGAGCTGGTCGCCGTAGCCGATGCCCCAGTTCCTGTCTACCGCTACTATCAGTTTCATAGAATGATCTCCTTTAAGGCAGGATTTTAACGTCTTTCAGATGGCAATGGGGATGTCTTTGATCTGCTCGTGGGTCTCGTACCCCTCCACCTTCACGTCATCCGGCGTAAAATCATAGAAATCGTGTTTCTCCGGATTCAGGATGAATTTCGGTGCAGGGAGCGGTTTTCTCTTGATGAGCTCCCGGATGATGTCCACGTGTCTGTCGTAGATGTGGGCATCCGCGATGACATGCACCAGTTCCCCCACGTTCATGTCCACATGTCTTGCGATCATGTGGAGCAGCACCGCATACTGGACCACATTCCAGTTGTTTGCCGCCAGCACATCCTGGGACCGCTGGTTCAGGATCCCGTTTAAGGTGAGCCTGTCTTCCCCCGGGCGCTGAGTCACATTGAACGTCATGCTGTAGGCGCAGGGATAGAGGTTCATCTCATGCAGATCGCTGTGGACATAGATATTGGTGAGGATCCGGCGGCTGAAAGGATTGTGCTTCAGATCCCAGAGCACCCGGTCCACCTGATCCATCTCGCCTTCTTTATAGATATGCTTCACCCCCAGCTGGTAGCCGTAGGCCTTGCCGATGGATCCGTCGGGATCCGCCCACTCATCCCAGATGTGGGAATGGAGATCATGAATGTTATTGCTCTTGCGCTGCCAGATCCAGAGGATCTCGTCGGTCGCGGACTTTAACGCCGTTTTGCGCAAGGTCAGGATCGGGAATTCCTTCCGCAGGTCGTAGCGGTTCACCACGCCGAATTTCTTGATGGTATAGGCAGCGGTGCCGTCCGGCCAGTGGGGACGCACCTTCTCTCCCTCCGTGCTGGTCCCGTTTTCCAGGATGTCCTTGCACATTTCGATAAAAATCTGATCCGCATAACTCATGCAGCGGTTCCTCCCACCCTCGGTATTTTTCGAAAACGCATCATTTGTCCGGATCCCACTTGTCGCACAGGTTCAGCACCTGGTCGGCGAACTTCGCGGTATCCTTGTTGTTGAGGCCGTCCAGCTTCTTGATGATGGCAAGGAGTCTCTGACCTGCCGCCACCAGTCTCGCATAGACGCCGCTGGCAACAGGGCGCTTCTTCTCCACCCGCACCGGCTCTGCCTCGTAGGTAAAGCGGTTCGCTCCCAGATCAAAGACGCTGCCGCTGTAGGGCGCATAGGCGCGCTGCCCGTGCTCGATCTTCAGCATCTCAGCAAACCCGGTGGCGACGCTGTCCTCGCCGTGAACCACAAAGACCTTTTTCGGCTTCTCCTCGAAGCCCTCCAGCCACCAGATGAGGCCAGCCTGATCTGCATGTCCGGAAAGTCCGCGAAGCTGCCGGATCTGGGCCTGGACCTGGATGGTCTCGCCGAAGAGCTTGACCTCCTTTGCCCCCTCCACGATGGCTCTTCCCAGGGTACCGTTGGCCTGGTATCCCACGAAGAGGATGGTGCTCTCCGGGCGCCAGAGGTTGTGTTTTAAGTGATGGCGGATACGGCCTGCCTCACACATGCCGGAGGCGGAAATGATGACCTTCGGCGTTTCGATAAAGTTGATCTCCCTGGACTCTTCACTGGTGATGGCCAGCTTCAGCCCCGCGAAAGAGATGGGATTGATCCCCTCCTTCACCAGCGCCATGGCCTTCTCGTCAAAGCAATCCATCCGGTTGTCGTGGAAGATCTCCGTGGCCTCCACGGCCAGGGGGCTGTCCACATACACCGGGAATTTCTCATAACCGGGGACCATGCGGTCCACCTTGATCTGTCTGAGGAAATACAAAAGCTCCTGGGTCCTGCCCACCGCAAAGGAAGGGATGACCACATTGCCGCCGCGGTCGAAGGTTTCCTTCAAAATGGCGGCCAGCTCCGTTGCAAAATCCCCCTCGGGTGCGGGATGAAGGCGGTTGCCGTAGGTAGACTCCATCACAACGTAATCCGCCTCTGCGGTACGCTTGGGCGCCTTGATCAGGGGCTGTCTCTCATTTCCCAGGTCACCGGAAAAGACGATCTTTTTCTCGGTGGTGTCTTCCTTCAGCCAGACCTCGATACTGGCGGATCCCAGAAGATGTCCCACATCGGTAAAACGGATCCGGATGCCGTCGCAGATCTCCACAATGCTGTCGTAATGGCAGGCCACCATGCGCTTGATGACACCCTCCGCGTCCTCCATGGTGTAGAGGGGCTCCACCGCAGCGATATCCGCACCGCGTTTCGCCTTCCTTGCCTTCCATTCGGACTCCATCAACTGGATGTGTGCACAGTCACGGAGCATGATGCTGCACAGATCCACCGTGGCGTCCGTGGCGTAGACCTGTCCCCGGAAACCTCTGGCATAGAGCAGGGGAAGGAGACCCGAATGGTCCACATGGGCATGGGTTAAAAAGACATAATCGATGGCGGCTTCCGGAACGGGAAGGGGAGCGTTTTCAAAGACATCCAGGCCCTGCTGCATTCCGTAGTCCACCAGAATATGCTTTCCGCAGGCCTCCAGACAGTGACAGCTTCCGGTCACCTCGTGATCGGCACCGATAAAGGTCAGTTTCATACGCAGCAATCCTCCTTTGATGAGATCACGACCTTATGTCCATTATAAGCCAAATACGGGGGGAGGGCAAGGCAACCCACGCCGTAGCCATCCCGGTCCTTTTTCCCGCAAGACATCGCACCGATTTTTCGCCGGGTGTCCAAAAAAGCCCGATTTTACGGCATTTTTCTTCGGTGAAAAAAAGTAAAAATTCTTGTTGACAAGATGATACCCATGCTGTATATTATTTCTTGTCGCTGACATACAGCGAGCAGATGCGATAGTAGCTTAGTTGGTAAAGCGCCACCTTGCCAAGGTGGAGACCGCGGGTTCGAATCCCGTCTATCGCTCTCTTAAAGCAAAGAGCACATCCTGATGGATGTGCTCTTTGTTTTAGTGAGCGGCAGAGGGCCGCTCACCCGCGGTGCGGGATTCGTTCTCCGCTCCGACTCCAAGCAGCGAAACAGGCGCCCGCGAGGGCGCCTGTTTCTTTGCCATATATTTCCCTGAGGATCGTTTATTTCTGAAGCGCCTGCTTTAAGACCTCCAGGTTCTGCGTCATCACGGAGAGGTAGGTAGTACCCTTCGCTCCGTCGGCGGAAGTGGTGGCCTGAAGGGAATCCAGCGTAAGGATCTTCTGATCCTTACCTGCGGTGTTGTCCCGGATGGTCTCGGCGATGCGATGGTCCGGTCCCTCGATGGTCATGACGGCAGGGAGCCCCAGCTCATCCACCTTCCCGGAAAGGAAGACGATGGTCTCAAAGCTGGCTTCTGTCTCCGCAGAGCATCCTACGAAAGCAGCATAATAGGAAAGACCGTAATCATCCACCAGATACCGGAAGGGGAACCGGTCCCCGAAGAGGACCGTCTTCACAGAGGCCGCAGATACCGCCTCTGCATACTGCGTGTCCAGAGCCGCCAGCTTTTCCCTGTAAGCGTCGGCATTGGCCTGGTAGGCATCCGCTCCCGCAGGATCCAGCTGCTTTAAAGCGCCGCAGATGGCATCGCACAGAATCTCCGCATTCTGCAGGGAGAGCCACACGTGCTCGTCCATCTCCTCCTCTTCTTCCTCGTGGTCATGTTCCTCATGATCATGATCTGCGTCCTCGTCATGGTCATGCTCTTCCTCTGCGTCATGATCATGATCCTCATCCTCATCGTGATCATGGTCCTCATCCTCGTCGTGATCATGGTCACCGTGATCATGATCGTGCTCCGCCTCCATGCCTTCCACGATCTCCTCTTCCTTCACCCGGTCGCCCAGGGTCTCCAGCAGATTGATCACGATCATATCGCCGTTTGCTGCAGTCTCCAGCGCATCCTCCACCCACTCGTCGGACTCGCCGCCCACATAGATGAAAAGGTCGCAGGTGGAAACCTTCAGGATATCATCCGCAGTGGGCTGATAGCTGTGGAGATCCGCACCGTTGTCCAGAAGCAGCGTCACATCTGCATTTGCTGCTCTGTCTCCCAGGATCTCCCTGACCCAGTCATACTCCGGGAAAATGGTGGTAACGATCTGCAGTCTGTCCCCGGAGGCAGCCGCCTGTGCAGCGCCGGCCGGAACGCCGGCTGATCCCGCAGATCCGCAACCGGACAGGACTCCTGCTGCCAAAATCGCCGATGCAAATACGGCGAAGATTTTTTTCATACGATCAAACATTCTTCTCTCCTCTCATGAATAACCGCTTCCTCCCATCCTCCGGCCGTGAGGATCCGGAAACGAATTTGAAACTCATTCCCGATTATAAGCATGTCATTTCTCTTTGTCAACAAAAATGAAACCAAGTTTCATTTTTGTTGATAAAAAAACTCCGATTGGGAAGAAACAGCGGAAAAGAGAGGTACAAAAAGGGCCGCCGGAAATCCGACGGCCCAAAGCCTTACCTTATCTTATCTGTGATCTGCGGCGATCAGTCCGCCTGGACTGCCGTTCCGGGAATCAGTCCTCGGAACCGGCCTTGTCCCCCAGGATGCCCTCCACGCCGCTGACGTTGATGTTCTTGTTGACCTTCGCATCGTAGGTGTAGCCCTTCATGACTTCGGTCAGATCAAATCCGGTGGTCTCACGCACAGCCTCGATCACCTTCGCCATCACAGCGGGAGTATATCCGCCAACGCTGGTCACACCGCCCTCTCCGTTTCCGGAGTCGATGACGGTCACCTTGTCGATGGCAGCGATGGGAGCAGCCACTTCCTTTGCAATAGCGGGCAGCTGAGCAATGATCATCTCGGTGATAGCGGCATTGTTGTACTTTGCGTACGCCTCTGCCTTCTTCTCCATAGCCTCTGCCTCCGCAAGACCCTTGGCCTGGATTGCTTCAGCCTCTGCGCGACCGACGGCGGCAATACCTTCTGCCTCCTTCTCTTTCGCGTAGATTGCTGCATCCGCCTGGGCCTTCTTGGCCTCAGCCTGCTTCTCCTGCTCGTATTTCTGTGCATCAGCCTCGCGCTGTCTCTCGATGAGGGTAGCCTCCGCTTCCTGCTGACGGCGATATTTCTCTGCGTCTGCCTTCTTGCGGATCTCCGCATTCAGGGCCTGCTCGGTCACATCAGCCTCGCGCTGCTTCAGCTCGACCTCCCGCTCCTGCCTTGCAATGTCTGCGTTGGTGCGGGTGATCTCGATGGTCTTTCTCTGTTCCTGCTGCTGGATCTCGTAAGCAGCGTCAGCGGCAGCCTTCTTGGTATCGGCCTCCTGCTTCAGCTCGGACTGGCGGATGGCCAGCTCGTTCTGCTTGGTAGCGATCTCGGTCTGCGCCTTCACCTGCTCATCGTTTGCAGCCTTGTCAGCCTGTGCCTGTGCGATCTTGATATCCCTCTCGGACTCTGCCCGGGAGATGGCTGCTGCCTTCTGGATCCGGACCACATTGTCCACACCGAGGTTCTCTATGACGTGATTGTCATCCACGAAATTCTGGACATTGAAGCTGGTGATCACCAGGCCCATTGCCTCCAGGTCGGGATCCGCGTTTTCCTTCACCAGCGTTGCGAATTTCTGACGGTCGGAAACCATCTCCTCCAGGTGCATCTTACCGACGATCTCACGGACATTACCTTCCAGCACCTCTCTTGCAACGGCTGCGATGTACTCGGGCTTCTTGTTCAGGAAGTTCTTGGCCGCCTTCTTCAGCAGATCCGGGGTGTGGCCGATCTGCACGTTCACCGTTGCGTCCACCATGATGTTGATATAGTCCGCGGTAGGCACTGCAGAGGAAGTCTTGACATCAATGGGGATCAACTGGAGCTTCAACACATCCTTCTTCTCGAGGAAGGGGATCTTGATGCCGGCTCGGCCGATGAGATATCTGGGCTCCTTGTGCAGGCCGGTGATGATGAAAGCTTCGTCGGTGGAAGCCTTCACATAACCTGTGATCACGATGAGGAAAAACACGATCGCGATCAATACGATGGTGATGGTAAGTTTCATAACAATCCTCTCTTTCTGCCCCCCCTTGCAGGGTCCGGCAACTGGCAGCGGAGCCGTTTCTTTTGCGGTTAAAAAAAAACGAGACTCCACTGCAACAACGGTTACAGTAAAAGTCTCGCGTTCTCACTTGATACGGGTGTCCGAAAACACCGGCTGACGATCTCAAGCCCGCTAACGATACTGCGGCTCGCTACTCCCTTTTGCTTGAAATAATATTCTCACAATTTGGAAGTCCTGTCAACTGTTTTCGGAAAAAGTCTCTTTTGATCAAAGTCTTGTCACAACAAAGATATCATAGATGGCGCGGATGGCCGTCTCGAAATCGCTGTTGGACACACCGATGATGATGTTGATCTCGGAGGATCCCTGATCGATCATCTTGACGTTGATGTGCGCATGCGCCAGGGCGGAGAAGATCCGGCCTGCGGTTCCTCTGGTGGAACGCATGCCGCGGCCCACGACGGCGATGAGTGCCAGATCGGACTCGATGTCCACGGTATCCGGCTTTGCCAGGCGATGGATGGCGGATACCACCTTCTGCTCCTTGTGGATGAACTCATCCTGGTGCACGAAAACGGTCATGGTATCAATGCCGGAAGGCAGATGCTCGAAGGAAATATCGCTCTCCTCAAAGGCCTGAAGCACCTTGCGGCCAAAGCCCACCTCGGAGTTCATCATGTCCTTCTCGATGTTCACCGCGCAGAAGCCCTTCTTACCTGCGATACCGGTGATGGTATAGCGGGACTTCTGGCAGGTGCTGCCAACGATCCAGGTACCGCTGTCCTGGGGCATGTTGGTGTTACGGATATTGATGGGGATCCCCTCCTGACGGACGGGGAAGATGGCATCCTCGTGAAGGACGCTGGCTCCCATGTAGGCAAGCTCTCTGAGCTCGCGATAGGTGATGAATTCGATCTTCTCAGGGTTCCGGATGATCCTGGGATCGGCGATGAGGAAGCCGGACACATCGGTCCAGTTCTCATATACATCCGCATGGATGGCTTTTGCCACGATGGAGCCGGTGATGTCGGAGCCGCCGCGGGAGAAAGTCTTAACGCTTCCATCCGGCATAGCACCGTAGAATCCGGGTACCACCGCATTTTTCATGGACTTCAGCTTCTCGGAGAGGACCTCCTGGGTCTTGTCCGCGTCGAAATTCCCGTTCTCATCAAAGAAAATGACGGTGGCTGCATCCACGAACTCAAAGCCCAGGTACGCTGCCATGATGTGGCCGTTTAAATACTCTCCTCTGGAGGCTGCATAATCCCGGCCGGCTTTTTCCCGGAAAGACTTCTCGATGGTTGCAAACTCGTCCTTCAGGGAGAGCTTCAGCCCCAGTCCGGAAATGATCTCATCATAGCGGGCCTCGATGGCTCTGAGGGCCGCGGAAAAATCCTGGCCGCTCTCCGCCAGGTCGTAGCATGCATAGAGCATGTCCGTGACCTTGGTGTCTTTGGAATTGCGCTTTCCGGGAGCGGAAGGCACCACGTAGCGGCGATCCTTATCCTCATGAATGATCTTTCCGACCTTTTCAAACTGTTCCGCACTGGCAAGAGAACTGCCACCGAATTTCACTACCTTTGCCATAATCTCCTATGCCGCGCCTGCGGCAAACACCCCTTTCCGTACAGGTCTGTTACTCCATATCAGTTCAGTATACGCATCTTGCCCAGCACTGTTTCGCCCAGGGCTTCCACGGTCCTGTCAAAATCTCCGGTCTTCAGCACCGGCGTGATAAAGCCGGCCTGATCCACCACATCGTCGCTGAGGATCGACTCGCCGCCGGGGAATGCATCCAGGACCTTCCGGATGCTGTCCTTCTTCACCCGCAGGAAGAAGCGGCTCTCGGTCTCCTCGATGGGCAGGAGCTCTACTTTGGTATCGTCCCAGCCGCCGGGCACGCTCTCGGTCCCCGTCAGCACAGCGTCGATGACATCGCTGACCACGGCACTGGCAGTGGGAAGCTTACCCGCGCCACGACCGTAATACATGGTGTCTCCCACCATATTGCCGGTGATCAGGACCCCGTTAAACACATCCTTCACGGCAGCCAGAGGGCTTCCCACGGAAACCAGATGAGGTGCCACCAGCACGGACAGGCGGTCTCCCTTTTCCAGTCTGGAAATGCCCAGAAGGCGGATGGTATAGCCAGCTTCCTCCGCAAAGATAAAGTCCTTCGCGGAGATCTCCATGATCCCCCTGGTGGGAACTTCTTCCGCGTCCACATAATGACCGGTCATCAGGTTGGACAGAATGGAGATCTTGCGGCAGGCGTCATGTCCCTCCACATCCGCTTCGGGGTCACGCTCCGCATAACCCAGCTCCTGCGCCTTGGCCAGCACATCGCGAAGCTTCGCTCCCTCGTCCTCCATCCGGGTCAGGATGTAATTGGTGGTGCCGTTCAAGATACCCACGATGCTCAGGATCCGCTCTGCCGTCAGGGAACGGACAAAGGGACGGATCAGAGGGATACCGCCGCCGACACTGGCCTCAAAGAGGTAATTGCAATGATGCGCCCTGGCAATGGCCAGCAGCTCCGTGCCGCGGGCAGCCACCAGTTCCTTGTTGGAGGTGCATACACTCTTTCCCTTCTCCAGGGCACTCTTCGTGAACTGATATGCGGCACCGACGCCGCCCATCACCTCACAGACCACCGCGATCTCAGGATCCTCCAGGATCACGTTCACATCATGGACCACTCTGTCCGCAAAGGGATCCCCGGGAAAGTCCCGCAGATCCAGGATGTATTTGACGTGGATGTCCTTGCCCACACGCGCGGCAATGAGATCCCTGTTTCCTTCCAAAACCTCTACCACACCGCTGCCCACGGTGCCGTAGCCGAGTACTGCCACATTTACCATATCGATGACCTTTCCATAAATCATATGATGTCACGAATCGCTTCGTTGCCATGCAACTCTGACATATTACATGTTCAGAGGATACTTTGCGGTCAGCTCCGCAACAATGGCTCTCGCCTTGGGAACCCCTGCATCGCCTTCCTTGATGACGGTGGCGATGGCCTCTGCCACGCGATCCATGTCCTCGGTGTTCAGACCGCGGCTGGTGACCGCAGGCGTTCCGAGACGGATACCGCTGGTGACGAAGGGCGACTTGGGATCGCCGGGGATGGTGTTCTTGTTGGCGGTGATATGTGCCTCGTCCAGGCGCTTCTCCACTTCCTTACCGGTGAGGTCAAAGGGAGTCAGATCCACCAGCATCAGGTGATTATCGGTACCGCCGGATACGATGCTGACGCCGCGGTCCATCAGTCCCTTGCACAGTGCCTGTGCATTGTTGACAATGCCCTGCTGATAAGCCTTGAACTCGGGGGTCAGAGCCTCCTTGAAGCAGACTGCCTTGCCGGCGATGACATGCATCAAAGGACCGCCCTGAATGCCGGGGAAGACGGACTTGTTCAGCTTATACTCATCTGCGAAGGCCTGGCTGGAAAGGATCATGCCGCCGCGGGGTCCGCGCAGGGTCTTGTGGGTGGTAGTGGTGGTGACATGTGCGTAGGGGATGGGGCTGGGATGAAGGCCTGCTGCCACCAGTCCGGCGATGTGTGCCATGTCCACCATGAGGATGGCGCCCACCTCGTCCGCGATCTCACGGAAACGCTTAAAGTCGATGGTACGGGCATATGCGGAAGCGCCGGCAATGATCATGCGGGGCTTCGACTCCTTCGCAAGACGCTCCACCTCGTCATAGTCGATGAAGCCCTGGGCGTTCACGCCGTAAGGGACGATCTTGAAATAGGAACCGGAAATGTTGGCCGGGGATCCGTGAGTCAGATGTCCGCCGTGATCCAGGTTCATCCCCATGATGGTATCGCCGGGCTTGCATACGGCAAACTGCACTGCCAGATTGGCCTGAGCACCGGAGTGCGGCTGCACATTGGCATACTCACAGCCGTAAAGCTCCTTGGCACGGGCAATAGCCAGCTCCTCAACGACGTCCACGCACTGGCATCCGCCGTAATAGCGTTTTCCGGGATAGCCTTCTGCATATTTATTGGTCAGGGGGCTTCCCATGGCTGCCATCACAGCCTTGCTCACCCAGTTCTCGGAAGCGATGAGCTCCAGATGGCTGTTCTGACGATCCATCTCGTCGGTAATGGCCTGCGCCACCTCGGGGTCAACCAGTTTTACTTCGTCAAGAGAGTACATAACATTGTTCCTTTCATATTAAATGTGATTCGGCGATGTGCCGATTAAAGTTCATTTTAACACAAAGATTCTCTTGCGGAAAGGATTTCCTTCGGATATAGTGGTTTTTGCATTAAAATGCAAAGCCGTTAAAAAACAATGTAAAATGAAAGGCCATGATATGTCAAACATTTCCGTGAAAAAAATCCATTTGGGACCCGCAGCCTGCGCCGTCGACCTGGGAGACGGCAGCGAGCGGGGCGAATATGTGGATCAGGACTACATCCTGCGCAAGCTGGGACGCCCCATGCGCGGCATCAGTCTGATGTACTGCTATTATCCTCTGGACAAGGGCTGGCCGCAGCGCGCCAGCGTGGCTTTTGCCGGCCATGATACCGGAAACAGCGCCTGGGGGTATCCTTACGACGACTATTTCCCCTTTGAGGGCGGCTTAAACGGCACCACGGAGGGGGAGCCCTTCCGTTCCATGCGGGAAGTGCGCCGCCACGGTCAGGAAGTGGTGCTGACCATCACCATGGATCCGAAGCTTCCGGATGAGCACATCACCGCCGTCGCAAGACAGCTCCGCACCTTCGGCCGTCTCCTGCTGCGGGTGAACCACGAGGCATCCGGCTCCTGGTTTTCCTTTAACAAGCGCGCCACCTACAAGGAGGTCTCGGACTTTTTTGCCCATGTATGCGAGATCTTCCACAAGGAAGCGCCCCATATCAAGTTGATCCTGTGCCTGGACGGCCATAAGAGTCTGACGGATGAAAAGATGGAGAAAGAGGACGATTTCCACTCCGCCATAGACGCGGCGGATATCATCTCCGTGGACCGGTACCTGGCCCTGCACTGGGGGTGGCCCTACGATGTGGCAGACAACGGCGGAAACACGTTCTCCGTTACTGACGTAAAGGAAATCTACGAGCTTGCCAAAAGAAGTAAGAAGCGCTACGAAGAGCTGAGCGGCAAGGTCCGTCCCATGGTGCTCTCCGAGCTGAACGCGGACGGGGATGTGATCGGCGCGGAAGGCCAGGCGCAGATGATGAAGGATTTCACGGATCTGATCAAAAACGATCCCGAACCCTGGTTAAACGCATTTACCCTGTATCAGTTCCGGGACAAGGGCCGGCTGGGTCTGGAGATTGAGGATCCGAACAACCAAAACGTGGGCATTGAGCAGCCCCTGATGGACACCTTCCGGGAGATCATCAAAGATCCCTTCTTCTCCCCCGTAACGGAAGATGCAGGGAAGGCCGAGTTTCCGGTGAAGCTGCGCTGGGGCGGTTCCGAAGATGCGGAGGGCATTGCCCTTCCTCTCTCCTTTACCGGCAATCCCACCTTCTGTGAGGCTTATTTCGAGGAGGGAAATCTCCCCGATGCCAATCTGATGCTGGAAGTGAACGGTACCTGGTTCTACAAGGCTCCCGGCGTTACTGTGGTGGATCTAATGACCGCCTTCCACAAGGCGCCTCTCACCGGGGCTGCGGAACCGGAACTGCATATTTATGCGCCCCCCGCAGAGGGTGAGAACGATCCCTCCCAGGGTGAGGACTGGGCCGTGAACTATTACTCCACACTGACTGCGTTGCCCCGGATCCGCATCCGGGAAGGGGCCGTGAAGCCTGCGCGCCCGTCAGATGAGGCCAAAGTTTCGGAGTAACCACAGCCAGAAGGTCAGGGTAAAGGCGCTGAGCAGGGTGGTCAGCATGACCGTGCTCCCCGAGACCGTTCCCTCATGTCCCATATTTTTCGCCATGACATAGCTGCTGACCGTTGTGGCGGAGCCCAGCATTACCAGGATCGCCACGAGCTCTTGCGAGCGGAAGCCCATCCCTACGGCGATGGGCAGGAAGATCACTGCCAGGCCGATGAGTTTGAAAAAGGCCGCCAGGATCGACGTCTTCCCGCTCTCAAGGGCTCTTTTTGCGTCAAATCCGGCTCCCATGGCCATAAGGCCCAGGGGCGTTGCCACGGCGCCCACACTCTTCACCGTCTTTTGCAGGATCCCCGTCAGCGGGATCCCAAGGGCGGACCACAGAAGACCCAGAAGGATCCCGATCAGAATGGGATTGGTGAGG
The DNA here is from genome assembly GCA_024681775.1 of Lachnospiraceae bacterium. Classification (GTDB taxonomy): domain Bacteria; phylum Bacillota; class Clostridia; order Lachnospirales; family Lachnospiraceae; genus AC2028. The sequence goes on along the minus strand of JAILAF010000044.1, from coordinate 5,357 downwards.
ATCCCCTTTGCCGTCTTCTTCCACAGAGCGCGCTTTTCCGCTGCGGAGCGCTCCCCCGCAGCCCTATCTCCTGCCGTCTCCGGCGAAAGCACCGACAGGACGACCACGGCAAAGATATTATAAAGTGGCACGCTGCCGATGATCATCAGGGGCGCCATGCCGGAGTCCCCGTAGATGTTTTGAATGAAAGCGATCCCCAGGAGCGCGGCACTGCTGCGGTAAGCCGCCTGGACGAACTCCCCCCGCTCCGCCGGCTTCACCAGAAGGAAGGCAATGACCGTAACGATCGTTATTGAAAGCGCTGTGGCACCGAAGCAAAAACCCACAAACCGCAGGTTCCAGACCTGTCCGAAGTCCACCGTGGCCAGATCCTCAAAGACCAGCACCGGGAGGGCCACCCGGAACACGAAGGTATTGCATTTTCCTGCGAAGCTTTCCTCCATCCAGCCGATCCTGCGGAAAAAGACGCCCAGCAGCATCAGAAGGAAAACGGGGATGGTGGCATTTAAGCTGAAGATCAGGTTATCCATGGAAGTCTCTTATCACCTCAAGGGCGGGAAGCTTTTTCCCGTCATAATCAAATAACGCCTGGTTGGCCCACTCGTTCCCGCAGGGCCCCGGATCCTTCATATAGGCCAGAGAGGCGGGTGTGGCCCAGCCGCTGCCGGGCACCGGGATCCAGGCAGGTTCCCACCAGAAGAACCCCTTTCCTCTGCCGTCTCGGACATTTTTTACGCGGTTCAGGAAGTCCCGGACGAAGTCCGTCTGTCCTTCCACGGTCATGGGGTAGTCCAGATTCTCGCACAGGGACGGCTTCGTGGCGTAGCCTTTGCGCTCCTCCGGACTCAGCCCCTCATAGGAAGCGTAGTCCTCCATAGTATAGCCCATGGACACCTCCGCAACGATGAGATCCTTTCCGTAGCGCTCCGCCAGCTGATCCATGTTTTTCTCCAGATCATCCAGATGTCCGTGCCAGAAGGGGTAATAGGACAGGCCGATGTAATCAATGTCCCCGGCACCCTGCAGGAACCTGGGCGCCAGTTCAAAATAGTGGTCAAACCAGTCCCGGTACATCTCACAGGCACCGCCGTTGTCCAGATGGATCATGAGCCTGATCTCCGGCGCCATCTCTCTGCAGGCCCGGAGTCCTGCGCAAACAAAACGGGCGATATTTTCATAGGCCGGCTTCTGTCCCTCCGGCCACAAAAGCCCGTTTGTCAGCTCATTTCCCACCTGGATCATGGTGATATTTACCCCGTTATTCAACAGGTATTTCAACGAATCACGGGTGTAATTATATACATCCTGCTCCAGCTCGGGGACGCTGTGTCCATCCCAGGCCTTGGGCTTGATCTGCTTTCCGGGGTCCGCCCAGAAGTCGCTGTAGTGGAAATTCAGGAGCACACCGAAGCCCGCGGCCGTCACCCTTTTCCCGATGGCCAGCGTGGTCTCCAGGTCATTGTTTCCGGCACCGTAGGCCTCTCCCTCCGGGGAGCGGGGATCGTTCCAGAGACGCAGACGGATGGTGTCCACATCGCAGCTCTTCAGGATCTTCAGCACATCCTTTTTCTCTTCCCCGTCATAGTATTCCGCATGGCACTGCTCCAGCTCCAGCAGCGTAGACAGATCCATTCCCTTGATGAAGTCTTTCATATCTTTTCCTCTGTATCAAATGCACATCCTGCCCTGACCGTCCGCAGGGAGTCCTTCAGGCGATAAGAAAGCCGGAGACAGCGCAATCGCTCCGTCCCCGGCATTTTACTGCTCAATCCTCGTCGAAATCAAATTTGGTGAACCGCTTATGCAGCGCACCGTAGCGGAAACGCACCATCTCGTTTTTCTCCAGCACGTCCTCCTCGGTACCGCGATACTGGCAGCGGATACAGCTGTAGATGCCGGTCTCCTTATTGTAGAACATATCGATGTCCAGGTCACGCATAAAGCAGGAAGGACACCTGTAATTTAATTTGCCTTTTGTAAGTTGAGCCATGTTGCGAACACCTCCTTATCCTTGATCTGCTTGCGATATCCCAGGGTGAACATGGGGGAGAAGGCGTAGCCTTCCTTAATGTACCCTTCCGCACCGCCGGTCTGGGTCATGGAGACGCGGGTCTCGATGGCGGGGATCACTGCGGAGACTTCCTTCGCGTCGGCAACGGCTTCCTCCCGGCACTTGTACTCGTACCGGATCTCCTTCTCATCCGCCTTCAGGGTGATGCAGGTCATATCCTCGGGGTACTCCGTGGTGCCATAGCAGGCCACCATATACTCGTTCAGAGTCACCTCCGCATCGGGGTCGCTCATCTCCAGGATGGTGCGCTCGATCCGGATGGAGGAGCTGCCCTCCTCAAAATACTCTCTGGTCTGCAGCTTCACTGTCAGGCCTCTGAACTCGATGGTAACGGGATCCAGGGTCAGGATCCTGGTGCTGCCTTCCTGAGAAAAATGGGCCTTGGTGGGAGTCAGGCACAGATCCACCTCCTCGCCCTTATAGCTGAGCTTTGCACTGCGGACAGTGCCTTCTCCGGCGTAGTGGGTAAAGTATCCTGCTCTGTATTTTTCCTGGATCAGGAAGGGATAGGAAGCGTCCTGGACATGCTTCGTGCCGATGCCCACGGGCCACTCCAGTTTTGCCGCATAGGGGCGCAGATCCACGATGGCGCCGCCCTGGTCCATATTGACGCAGGCCCTCATGAAGGGATCGCAATACCAGAAGAGCTGCTTGTCGGAACCGTAGAGGATATCCCGCCAAAGGGCGCATTCCGGCTCGGTGTAACCCTTCTTTTCCCGGTAATAGTCGGCGAATTCGCTCATGGTCATATCACAGAGCTTGCCGGCCTTCTTCAGGTCGCCGTAGTATTTACAGCCCTCACTGTAGGACTTGTAGAGAAGCTCGTAGGGAGCCTCCCAGCGGCCCATCTTGTTCATCCAGCCGGGACCCACGAACATCATGTTGTAGGCGTAGCCGTTGTTGTATTTCGCCAGAGCGCGGTACTGGTCGATAAGGTTGTACAGATAAGGGAACTCCCAGGTCTTGCTGTCGTAGATCATGCCGCGGAGCACGTTCTGGGGGTGGGTGCCGAAATTGGAACCGTTGCCGTCGTAGCAGGCGATGAGGTCTCTGGAAAGATGGGGGATGGCCACGATGCCGGAGTCCTCCGCCTCATTTGCCGCAGGGGCGTGGGTGTTCTGTTTGGAAGGGATCCAGGGGGCCCAGGGGCCGCCGTCAAAGAGGGTGTACCAGGAATTGTTGCAGGTGTGGTAGGCCTTGGGGCCCTCCTCCCAGCAGGTGGCCACGGCACATTTTACCGTGGGGTACTCCGCTTTGATGAAATTGATGAGATCCGCATCCATGTAATAGGAACCGGTGGATTCGGGCCAGAAGCCGAAACGATCGTAAAACTTCCCGAACACATCCCGGACGATGGCCTTCTTGTCCTCCATGGAGAACATCCAGATACAGAAGTCCTTGGTGTGGTATTTCTCCCGGAACTCCTCACAGGGAAGTCCCAGAAGGCTCAGGGCAATCTCATCGCCGTAGACCTCGTGGTCATGCTTTGCCAGCTCCACGGCCTCGTCGTTAAAGAGGGAGGCGTAAGTCATCTGGATGGTAGTCTTCAGACCGTTCTCATGGGCCAGACGCTGCTGGGTCTTGAAAATGTCCAGGGACTCCGTCAGGAGCTTCTCGTCCCCGATGTCCTCTTCCTTTCCCTGTCCGGTGACGGTGGCGGAATACTCCGGCACCATTTCGGGGCGGTGGATGATGTTTACAATGAATTTTTCTTCCATAGATACCTCCGGAAAATCGTTGCGCAATCGGTTGCTCACCAATAAAAAGTATAACAACCGGAGTTTCCGATTGTCAATAGAAGGGACTTATTTTTCACATTTTGTTCGATTTACAAATCCGAACATTTGTTCTTAAATAGGTGTACGAGAAATAGAAAGGAGACACCATGGCCGGCTTTCCATCCTATACATCCTTTGATTACAAGCCCGTAACGCCGGTGCCCGTCATCGCCTCCTTTGATTCCCAGGGGCATGTGGCACCGCTCTACGTGCGCATGGAAGGGACCCCGCTGAAGGTGGACACCTATTGGGTGAAGTCCTCCTTCGCCCATGTGACGGTCTTCTCCTGCCAGGTGCAGCGGGGAAAGCACCTGATCCCGCTGCTGCTCTCCTACTATCAGCAGGAGGGCGTGTGGGTGATCCCGGAGGAGCGTTAACCCTCCGGTCCCTTCACAACCACCGTTTACGGACCGACACGATACAGATAATAGTTCTCCTGCGAGATTCCTTCCAGATTTATCGGAAGCAACACATCCGCGATCCCATAGGTCGCAGCATCTTTTTCCAGAATGATGTATTCCGGAACCCCCGTCAATTCCAGCGATTCTCCGGTCACCGGCTCCGCTCCCGTCCCTGTCATCAGCCATTCTCCGTCCACTTTCAAGGTTCGATCGGAGCGGAATTGGATTCCCTTGTGATCAATGTACGTATCAAATTTCTTTACCTGCAGCGTGATCTCTTCCGGATCCGTATAATAGGCGACCACAGTCCCCTTCGGGAGCTGTTCCAGAAAACACTGTACGCCCTGCAGTTCTGCAACCTCTTCCCCGGAAATGGCCATCGCATGCTGGTAGATGCTCCTGGCCGCAATGTTTCCGACCAGGCATACCAGGACAATCGCAATAATATACAATCTTCGCGCCATAACCGGATTCTCTCCCGTGGACAGGTGATAAAAGATCCAGACGGCAATCCCCAGGGCAAGGTTGATCGCTAGTGCGATCCATACATTTGGCAGATTTCCTCCAAATAGCGCCCGCGGAAGGTTAACTGTCAGGATCGCATACCATTCCAGGATGTACTGATCGATTGAGCTTCCTCTGGTAACACCGCGGAAAATGCCAATCACATAGACCGATGCAATCAGAAGAAGCTGCTTCAGCAAAGGCTTCCGGTCTGTGTTTTGCAGATCACCCTTCTCCAGAATCCGCAGAAACAGCAGCAGATAAAGGAGCAGAATCGGCCCGATATATCGCATATGAACTCTGGGAACCATTCTGCCAAGATCTTCCCGTACGGAGATTGTGTAGGCAACCGTCGCTGCGCAGACAATGCTAAAGGCCCCGACAAAGAACGTCAGACTCTTTACAGGTCCGGTCTCTCTTTCTCCCAATACAAGAGTGCATACGACCGGAACCACCAGCAGTGCCGTCAGGATTGCCGCCAGATAATAGAAAAAAGCGTAGACCATATAAGCGAAAGACGCCGGTGATCCAATGGCACTCAGGCTCATCTGATCATAGGAGTTCCCGTAACCACTGAAGAAGATCGCCTTGACCAGCAAATGC
>JAILAF010000028.1 GCA_024681775.1 Lachnospiraceae bacterium | reverse complement strand
CATTGACAATATAAGTAGTTGTGCCGCCTTCTCTTAAGAATTCCAAAGACGGGGATTCTATTCCGTAATTCAATGCCAATATATCTTGCAAAGTCTTTTCATCCATGATTGTTATTCCTCTTGTAACTGCCTAAAATAGATTACATTATTGTCCTGACGTACTATCGCATCAACCCGATAAATCCCGATTTTTCTTTGATTGGTTTTCCGGTAATTTTCCTTTCTACGTTCGGTTCTTGGAACAACAAAAATCACTTGATCAATTCAGACAGAGTATGTATCTTCAAATATGGTGTATCCACATCTGATGCAGAATTTGCTGCAATCAGTATAGGTGTGATTCCGACTGATGCAGCACCTTCAAGATTCACAGGACTGTCATCAATAAACACGGTTTCTTTTGCATCACATCCGCATTTATGAAGCGCGTCAAGATACATCTGCTTGTCAGGCTTGAAAACACCCAGTTCAAAACTAAATGTGGTAAAAGAAAAGTATTGTTTTACACCCAAAGTTCTGAGCTGATTATCAATACTCGGCCATGTGTCGGATATGATTCCCAGACGGTATGTATCACTTAGTCTTAAAATTACCTGTTTTGCATCCGGATATATCACATAGTTTTCCATGTTAAACGTACGATCCGCTGCCACAGCCTCTATCTCTTCAGATGTCATTCCGAGTTTCAATTCATCGGAAATGATCTTATAGTATTGATACAGATTTGCGACCTCTTCCTTCTCATCCCGGATAATATGATTCTTTTCAAGGTAATCCAGTCCTGCATGTCTTGCCTTCCGGATCTGTTCTTCGGAACAACTTTTTATCCGCTCACCTGCTACTTCATTAAACTTACAGGTAAACATCCAATCCCCCGAAGCCGGATAATCAATCGTATATCCAACATCGAAAAATATCACTTTCTTTCCCACCAATACTTTATTCATATACAGTTTAATTTCCTATTTTACTCTCTTATACTCCGATTAAGATTAATGATTGCATCTGTATTACCCAGTCGATATTGTATTCCCCTGTCATAATCTGTAACATATTGAACCAGATCGGTTCCTATGGTAATGCCGGTTTCATCATCCATTTTAAATGTGAAGTCTACAATGCCATCCGCAATAAATTCCATTTTATCTTTATCTTCTATTTCCTCTTCTATTGTTACATTTCTAAAAGCGTTAATGTACTCATCAATCACAGCAGGATCCCCGGTAGAAAAACTCTCATACCCACTTTCGCCGCCAAACCCAACGATAATTTCTACGGGTTTCGTTTTTCCTTCGATGATATTTTTGAAAGTATCGTCTGTAAATACACGTTCTATATCATAATTCGACTTTGAAATAGTTTTACTACAGCCACTCAGAAATGTGCTGCACAACAATAGAACTATAACTGCCCTAAATACTTTTACCATCTCCAACTCCTTTTTTCTTTCCTATTGCCCTGTTCGAATCAAAACATAGAACACGCCTGCAATAGCCAGAGTGGTTGCTGCAAACACAAATGATAGAAACTACCTTGAAATCAAATACTTATCGATGCTAAAAGTCGTTACCATGTCAATCGCAGATTTATGCTCACGAATGCACTCCAATTTCAAATTCTTTAATCCTTTTGTATCTTTTTTGGATAATGTGAGTTCCATGCAATAGAAATCCAATCTGGATATATAATCGGCATATTCCATGAGTTCTTCTTTCGATATGATATTGCATCCGTCAATAAGAGCCTGGATCCTATCATATTTCTCAAATATACTTACCAGATCACTTCCCAAAGTCAGATTCGTTTCCACCGGTTTCTCAGCGAGTCCCAACACCCATGCCAGCACTTCAGCCTGTTCTCCCAAAAATGCCAATTCGTTTAATTGATCTCCCTTGATTTCTCCCTTTGAAATCGCAGACAGATAACTCGCTAACTGATTAAACTCCGGAACATATTTCAACGCCAGCATCATAACGTCTGCATCATCTACGTCCCCCCTGCCATTTATCCTATTAAGCGCTTTTCTTCCTACAAAGAAATCAAAAATCAAATGTAATGCTAATTCCTGTTTTTCCTCTATTTCCACAATCGAGTCAACCGGTACGAGCTTCAATTCTTTATAGCCGGGGATTCCCATTTTTTCCAGAATCTCACAATTCTTTTCTATTCTGGCAATATCATTACCTGAATAAACAACATTATCCGTATTTATCTTAAACTTTGAATTTAAATAGTTTTCCAGGAAATTCCCATTTCCTTCAATATTTTCATTCGCTTTATCCTTCTTAAATAATCCAAAAATCCCCATCTGCTTTTTCTCCCTTTCCGCATCACCTTTCAATACCGGAATTTTCTATCCAAGCTGATTCACCATTATTTCTGTGTTTCATCAGGATAATCCCAAAATCCGCCGGTATGGAAATTCTCATTCCCCAAAGGCTTCGCGGTCAGTTTGAAGATCACACACCCGTCCGGGCATACAACTGTTTTTGAATATTCCCCATCGCCACCGACTTTGGTCAGATCGCCGCCGCTTCTGACAGCTTCCATCAAGGGATACAACATCATCATCGTCTTCGAACAGATACCGTAACCATCCTTATTTACCGGGCATCCGTAGGTACATTTATAAACATCCCCGATCTCTTCCCCGTTACGGCAATACCGTTCTGTATGGTCCCCATGTAAAAACCCTGCTACTTCAACCGTAAACTCATATTCTTCGTCATACCACTTTTTCATGTTTTTCCCCCATTATTTCGTAATAACCTGTACTACGTGATCAGAGTATCCCATCAGATCCGGTCGCTCTGCCGTCGCAATAAGATATTGGATCCACTCGGAATAAGACTTCTCAGACATGGAATTCACATGGCTGCTGATGATCTGTGACATACCATCCTGCGCAAATCTGCACACTTTCCGAGCACCATTTTCTTTACAAACTGCATCTGTCAGCTCGTCCACTGCGCTGATCGTATCGAGAAGTCTGGAGGATCCCGTATTGTCAGTCACCAGCGCCGTCTCTCTATCATACCCGATAGTCGTTATTTCACCTGCCGGATCTTCTGACATGAAAATCTCATGGATCAGCGGTACATCCTGAAGGCAAAAGGCAATAAATACAGGCGCTCCCGGCTTGGCTATTCTAAGTGCCTCTTTACATACTTTCTTTCGGTCATCAAAATCCTTCATGCTGTAGATAGGACCCATCGCCAAAACAAGATCGTATTCATTATCATTCAGGAAGTGTAAATCTTTTGCATTTCCTTCAAAGACCCTGATACGGTCATTTCCGGCAAATTCCTCTTTCATCTGTTTTACATATTCAGGTGTCAGTTCTACCGCATCAACAAGATATCCTTCATCAGCCAATGCCTTTGTATAGATTCCGCCTCCGGCACCCACATCGGCAATCTTATTTCCCGGAGCAAGATATTTATGCAAATAATGCATTGTTATGATGTACTCAGTTTCATGAGCCTTCGTGTAGGTCAGTCTTTTTCCCTCAGGAAAACCGGTATATTGCTCTATTACCTTCTTTTCCTGCTCATTCAATTCGTTAAGACTTGATGCCATCTTCAACCCCCTTTATCTTATACTGCTTTGTTACCCTCAATAAACTTTTCCATGAAATCACCTTTCTGTCTGATAGATCAGCATCCCGTTGCCGTAAGGATCGTCCTCTGCGCCGGTATCTCCGATCAGTTCTCCGGTCTCCTTCAATACCACCGCCAGAACAAAAGGCAGTTCCCGGCTCTCGACGCGTTCCGAGAAAAATGCAACACACTCCTGCGCTTCGACGAAATCCTCATAGAATTCTCCGGGGATCCACTTTTTTACTTCATCATCCTTGTGAATTTCGTAGAGGCGCTTTGCGTCGTCCGGTTCAAATTTCCGCACAGCCAGGCGCTCTGTTTCATAAATGTATTCGTTCATTATTTCTTTCACTCTACTCAATCCAACGATTGACACTCTATTGTTTTCATCATTTCACAGAACCCGTTGCGTTCGTAGAAGCGCATCCCGTCAATATTGCCGGGGAAGACCTGTGTACGAATAAAGTCTACTTTATGGCCTTTCCCATAGTCTTTCGCTGCACGAATAAGAGCAGCTCCGATCCCGTGATTCCTCATGTCTTCTCGAACACATAGATCCTGTATATACACAACGCTCTGAGGCTTCAGACAAGATACTTTCTTCTGTTGAAGGATCATGACATGCGCAAATCCAATGGCTTTACCATCAATATCTGCCACCAGAATGTCTTGATCATTACTGCCAAATATGGATTGAAAAAACTCCTCGGTTCTTTCTCCGATCACAAAATGCTCAGGCTGATATCTGACTCCATCTTCCTCCAGCGCTAAATACAATCCACGGAGTTCCTCTATATCGTCAATAGTTGCCTTCCTGATATGACAATCCACCATCACTCACACTCCACAATCGTGCAGATTTCGGAAGATACTCTCCGGCACAAATTAAAGTTGTCAGTTAGACCCTATTCTACCGCACCGTCTTCCTTCCGGATTCGATCAGTTCCTTTTCGAAGGCTTCGGGATTTTTCAGATAGTAATCCTGATGATACTCTTCCGCTTCGTAGAAATTCTTAAATGGCAAGAGAGCTACGTACGTCTTTTTCCCTGAGTCTTTTTCAATCTCAGCGATCTTCTTTTCAGCCAGTTCCTTTTGGCTCTCTGTAGTATAGAAAATAGCCAGAGTATACGAAAATCCCTTATCGATATACTGACCGTCCGCATCAAAAGGATCCACATTGGCGAAATATATTTCCAGAAGTTTCTCAAAGGAAACCCTTTCCGGATCATAGACCAGTTTTATCGTCTCCCTGTGGCCTGTTTTCTGATGCTTCACCTGCTCATATGTCGGGTTTTCTTCATCGCCTCCTGCGTAACCGCAGATAACCCGGTCCACTCCGAAGACTTTGTAGATCGGCGTAACACACCAAAAGCATCCGCCTGCAAAATATGCCTCTGTCATCTGTATATCACCTCCGCCCCTTATTCTCTGGAATCACACATTTCCTTGAGATTTGTCGAAATGATTTCCAGCGCCTTATACATGTTCCGGCGCATTTCTTCCGACAGGCCTTCTCCTGCGATCCGTAATGCATTGTCCGCTTTTTCCCTGACCTTGGCCGCGATCCGCTTTCCTTCGGGTGTCAGCTTTATGGGGGCACGGTAGCGACTCTCCCCGTAGGCCTCGACAAAGCCCTTTTTCTGGAAAAGCGATATGGCGCGGGAAACATCCGCCTTGTCACGCTGCGTCATCTCACACAGCTGCGATGCCGTGATACTGTCTTCCGCCGTCGATAAAATGAGCAGGTAGAGTGCATATGTCCCCTTGAGACCGTGCTCGCGCATTTCTTCCGTTGCGATCCTGTTCCAGTAATGCGTGATGCTGAATATGGATACCGTAAACTGCTCAAACCGTGACATGACACTTCCTCCGCTCCGTATTTAGTCCGCTGCCCGCTCTTTGAAAAAAGCCACCGCTACCGCTCCCGGCCCCGCATGGGTTCCGATAACGGTGCAGATCTGCGATCTGTCCAGCTGATCCAGATGCCCTTCCCAAAGCGCTCTGCTGTCTGCAATGTAATTCTGCAAAAGCTCATCGGATGTACCGGTGTATCCCAGCAGCACCGGCATATTATATTGTAGTCCATTTTTTGTGATCTGCTCAACCAGGAGATTGTTGGCTTTCCTGGCACCCCTCGCCTTCCCGAGTATCGCGACGGCACCGTCTCTGATCGTTATGACCGGCTTAATGTTCAGAACACCTCCCGCCACGGCTGCCGTTTTCGACAGTCTGCCGCCTTTCCATAGATACTCCAGGGTATCAAGCATGGCGATGAGACATACATCTTTCTTTTTCTCCTCGATCTCCTTCGCAATCTCCTCGGCAGACATCCCGGCTTCCGCGCAGAGCAGAGCATACTCCGTCAGAATGCCTGCCCCTATCGCTACGTTTTTGGAATCCACCACATGGATCTCAGGGTAGTCGGCGGCTGCAATGCATGCGCTCTGATAGGTACCGGACAGATCGGAGGACAGCGTGATCACGACTCCGTCCATCCCCTTCTGCCTGACCTCACGATATGCGTTCTCGAAGACAGCAGGGGACGCCTGGCTGGTCTTGGGAAATACATCCCCTGTTTCCAGCTTTTGGTAAAATGCATCGCGGCTGAGCTCGATCCCGTCCAGGTACTCCTTGTCGCCGAAAGAAACGATCAACGGGACGACCATAACCCTGTCCATGAATCCCTCCGGCAGGTCTGTCGTGGAATCGATGATGATCTGTGTTTTCTTAACTGCACTCATTTGATATCCTCTCTCACTTTTTTAATGTTGATATGTCAACATTTTGGATATTATCATTCACTTGTTGACATGTCAACAAGCCAGGCTTTGTGCAACAAAAAAGGATGACAGATCCTGTCATCCTGAAATCACACCCGGCTTCAGTGCCATCGTACTTCTCAATTGTCATTGAGCGTAACGCCTCTCAACACTTCCAGTATTGCGGCAAATCGCTGATGATCTTTGCCGGCACCGTTTCCGGCACAATATCCTCCAATCTCTGCGGTTCCTCGTTTGTTCGTTCTGTCATTCTTCTGTTTCCTGTATTGCTTTTCTTCCGGGATGCATCCCGCGAACGCCTCTATTTTTGCAGGATCTGATAGATCTGCTCCGTGAGCTTTTGATTCCCCTCCACCACCAGCGCGATCTTCTCCTTGGCCCGGCTGAGTCCGTGGAACAGATTCATGATGAGCTCCGGTTCCGCAGAACCGTCACTCTCGCGGTTTCTGAGGAATTTTGCGGCGTCATAATAAAAAGAATTATCCAGCAACATGACAACCTTGTCAAATTCTTTTCCCGTGACGGCGCCGGACTCGATGCGCGTCATGGCTTCCCCGGGGAAAAATTCTTTCGCATCACGGTCGATCCCCATGCCTCTGTCCCAGATGAACATGTAGCCTTCCTTCTCGTAGTACCGGATCAGGTGCAGTGCTTCCTCCCGGTTCCCGCCGTAGGCTACGGACACATCGGGATACTCCTTGTGATAGATCACGGCCCTGGAAAAAAGGGTACGCAGGAAGACTGACAGTTCATTGTTCATTCTGATCTTGTTGGTCAGCTTAAACCCGTCGAATTCCTCCAGGGATTCGAAGATCAGTGCTCCCATTCCCGGCCGTTCCGCTTCCGCCACACAGTCCACAGTGTCATAGGAGATGATGATGGGGGCATTCCACTGCTTCCCGTACTCCAGGATCTTTTGGAAAGCTTTTTCTCCCATGCCGTGGCCCTCATCCACGAAAATGGCTTCGTACTCCCGGGTTGCTTCAGGGCAGGTATTTTTCTCGCAATAGTAAAAATCGATGCGCTTCAGCCGCTCGTCCAGCTGCTGCAGTTCTTTTCTGTGGGACCCGAAATGGAAGATGCAGACAGGATCCTTCTTGGAAAGAGTCATGGCCATGTCGTAAAGCAGAATGGTCTTTCCCGTGCCCGGGAGGCCGGTAAAGCCCTGCAGGAGGCGGCCGTCACCGATCTTTTTCAGGATCTGTTTTTTGATATCCCGCTGCTGAAAGGTCAGGAAGTATTCCTGCCGCAGGAATTTCCCGGGATCCGTGATAGGGGAGATCAGGTATCTGTCCTCTTTGAACAGTTCCTCAATGTCTCCCTCGTAGACGCTGTCCTGGTTATCCAGGAGCATCCCCAGTTCCTCGAAGGTGCTGTTTACCAGCTTGCCGCTGTTGGACAGTCTGACAAGTCTGTCCTGCTCGCTGATGAAGGTGTAGTAATAGACAGGCCTTCCCAGGGTGGAAAGATAGTATTTGTTTTGAAGGAGCTGTCCCCGGATGGCTTCATTGGAGACGTTGCCGCTCTTTAGCTCGATGTTGACGATCTGGTCATCGGCGATGCGGATCAGATCGAATTCCTTCCCCAGTTTCTGCATGTTGTAGGAGTAGTAGAAGGTCAGAGAGCATGCGTCCCTGCACACCGGCTGCAGTTTTTCGCATAAAAGTCGAAGACCCGCGATCTCCCATTCACGGATCTTCAAAAAGCGGTCCCGCCCGGACATCTGTCGTTCCATCTTAGACATCAGGGCAGGGGTATTTAATCTTGTCAAAGCATAGATATTGATAGGTTTCATAGGCTTATGCCCCAATCATTATTTCCCGACCATTTTATCCACCTCATCGGCAAAAACCGTGAGCTCCTTCATCGAAGCGCGGGCCTCCTCCATGACGGCCTTTTCCTCCAGCGCTTTGTCCCGGTTTCCTTTGACATCATATACTCTGTACCAGAAAGCAGCTTCCACATAGTCTGCGAGAGGATAGTACCCGGAGCTCTCCGTCAGCCCCTCCGCTTCATTCATGTATTTTCCCGTGACCAGGCCTGCGTAATCCCCCCGCTGCAGTTCAAAGCTCATCATTCCCGTGTCCTGGGAAAAGGATCCGCTTTCAGCGGCAAAGAGCTTGTAAAACACAGCCTTCTGGCCCACGTAGAGCATCACAAAAAACAGGACCAGGATCGTGATGTCCAGGACCAGGATCACCGGATCTTTTTTCCTTTTTTCTTTAATCCCTTTTTCTCTGCTCATCGCCCGCCCTCTTCCGGATACAACTCTCTGCAGCGCTCATACAGCATCTCGCTGAGTGCGTCCTTCTCCATCTCCCAAATGGAAAGGGCCTCTTCATCCGTCAGCCCGAAATAGACCTGCACCATGTCCTGGGTGTCTTGTTTGATGTCCGTAAGGAAAGCACCGTGCTCCCCTCCATGCAGGGGAGAAGTGGGAGAATCCCTCCAAAACCCGCCATCTACGTATTCTCTCCAGTTGCTGATGTAGATTGCCGCATCCTCGCACCATTCCTTTTGGCTCTCCCCATCATACCCCTGATAACCGCTGACAACGTTCAGCGTATCCTCAAAGATTTCCCTGTGATTGATCGTCGCCGTAAAGACTCTGGAGTAGTCAAGATATGTGTCGTCGCCTCTCAGTCGATGGGTGAGCACATAGCAGTCCAGCGCCATATACGCTCTGTTCTTCTCCAGTTCCTGCAGGGTGGCGGTCACGGTCTCCCTGTTTTTCTCCACTTCCCGCGCGATCGTATCCCGTTTTTTCTCATACCGGTAATCAAAATCGGAATTCCTGCGGATGCTGCCCCACATAAATAAGATGGCAATGACCATCAGGCAGATCACGATCCCCCTGCCGACTCTGCCGGCGGATCTGGACTTTATTTTTGTCTCGGCCCGGGTCTGCTCATACTCCGCACGGGCAGACTGCAAGGTCGCACGATGCCCTGCCGCTTCGGGATTTTCCCTGCCGCAATAGGGACAAACTGCATCTTCGATTCCAAGATTGCTGCCGCAATACCCACACTTCACGCTGTATATTCCTCTTTAGTGGTACTTCTTAAAATCCTTTTTCGTTGCTTTGTAAACGGCGGATCTGTTGACATTCGTACCGTCAAAGACCTTCTCCCGGAAGGACTCCATGTCCTCCGTCGTAAATCCCAGCCTGTCCGTGATGATGGGCAGGATCTCCGTTTCCCGGATGGGGTCAAAGAGCTCTGCGCCTTCCTCTCCGTATGCCCTGTAGTAGAAATAGAAGCAGTAATACGTGATCTCCTCGGCTTCATGCGCCGACCGCTTGTCCTTGTCCAGGTTCGGCAGGCAATCCTGCAGCTTCATGTAATTGCTCGACGCGAATCCTACCTCGTAGTAAGGTGCCCCCCAGATGGAGACCCGGTCCACGGAATAGGCCTTGTCGAAGATCTCCGCCATACGGGCGATGTCCCCTGCTTCGTACCCTTCCGTCAGCTGCTGCCCCGCAACCAGGGTGTATGCTGCCGCATATTCCTGCTCTTCCTTCGTCGGGAAGAGCTTCGGCTTATCCTTTGTCTCCCGGAGAAGTTCCAGGAAAAACAGAGCCCCCAGGAGAACCAGGACGAGGACGGTGATCAGGATGACCTTCGCTCCGCCGGTAAAGCCCTTTACCAGTGCCTTGGGCGGTTCTTTTTTTGTCTCTTCGATGTTCTCCCGGATCTGCTCGATGTCCTTCCGGAATTTCTTTTCTGCGCCCTCTCTGTTGATGAACTCACAGTAGGGACATTTTGTGACATCTTTGTCGATTTCTGCCCCGCAGTTGGGGCATATGATCATTTCTTTCAATTGCGTTCTCCATTCCTCTTACACACGGCCGGTCCGTTCTCCTTCCGTCCGGCGGCCCGGGCGATGTCCTTCCACCGGCGTCCGGGCAGGGAGATCAGTACCCGCCGCAGCCCGGTTTCCCCCGGATCACTCCACGATCTGAATGACATCCGAAAGCACATAGTGGAACAGCGGATAGGAGGTGTTTTCGTTCTCTATATAACCGTTTCTAAGGTCGATGGTATCGGAAGGATCGTCGGGAGAGACCCCGGTGTACGCACCCCGGAATACGAAGTCCACATTTCCGTGCTTGAACTCTTCAATGGCCCAGTTCATGGAAGAAAGGGTGTCGGGCGCCATCACCTGCTGGTTCAGATCCACCATCTCCACCCAGCCTCTCTCAAAACCGGCAGATGCGTCATTTCCACGGATGTTTCCGATCACAGTCTCCTCGATGGTCTTGCCCTTCATGACCGCATCCGCTGCTTCCAGTACATAGGGCTCCCAACAGATCCGGGAAGTGATCAGGGAAGTGGTGGGTGCCACCTCGGACATACTCTGGCCCCATCCCACGAAATACACGGGCCGATCCGTGGGAGATTCCTCACAGGCGATGGCGGGTCCGATGGTGTCCGTGTGCTGGGAGATGATCACGCACCCGTCCTCGATCAGTTTTGCAGCCGCGGATTTTTCCAGCGCATAGCTGCTCCAGGTATGGGTGTAGAAAACCTCCATTTTCGCGGTGGGCACCACAGAGCGCACGCCCAGCAAAAATGCGGTATAGCCGGAGATGACCTCAGAGTCGGGGAATGCTGCCACAAAGCCCACCAGCGCCCGGTCCTTCTCCAGTGTCCCCTCCTTGATCATCTGGGCGATCTTCCTGCCGGCGGCAATGCCGCTGACGTACCGTCCCTGGTAGGCCTCGCCCTTAAAGGTATGGTAGTTGGAAGGTACCTTTACCCCGCTCATGTCCATGTAGGAGGTCTGGCAGAACTGTATATCCGGATATTCCGGCGCCAGCTCCAGCACCAGCTTGCTGTAGCCGTTGAAAAAGATGATGTCACACCCTTCCCCCGCCAGCTCCCGGAGGGGCTCCTCCATCTCGTCATCCAGCACGTTGCTGCAGGTCAGGATCTCCACCTTCTCGCCGTATTTTTTCTCCAGCGCATCCTTCGCCAGGGAGAAATTGTAGGTATAGGAAGTGCTCTCGTCGTTATCGTAGATAAAGCCGATCTTCAGACTGTCTCTGCTGTCGGAAAGGTCCACCAGACGAAAGAATCCGATGAAGACGGCCAGCAGCGCCAAACATGTCAGGACTGTCGCAATATAGACTCGTTTCATGCCTTTGTCCCCTCCTCATCCTTCGTTTCCTCCGGAGATCCGTCCTCCGGTTTTGCGGCTTCCTCCGGTTTTGCGGTTTCCGCCTTTTCGGGTTTTTCCTTTTCCTCCCCGCTTTCCTTTCTCTTCTCCGCAGCCTGGATCTTTTTATCTTCCTCCACGCGGCGCTTCAGTTCCTCCTGCGCTCCCTGATCAGCCTGCTGGATCTCGCTGCGCCTCTGGGCATAGAGCTCGTCCAGGTTGATGATGCCGCGCTCAATGAGACGCAGGAAAGCGTCCAGCGCCTCGGGATCGAACTGGGTGCCTCTGCCCCGTTTCATCTCCTCCATGACGTAATCGGTGTCCATGTGATTGCGGTAAACACGGTTGGAGGTCATGGCATCAAAGGTGTCCGCCACACTGATGATCCTGGCAAAAAGCGGGATCTCCTCCCCCTTGAGGCCGTCGGGATAGCCCTTGCCGTCGTACCGCTCATGGTGGTACCGAGTGCCGTCCACCACGTTCTCCACCAGGGTGAAATCCTTCAGGATCTCGGAACCGCGGATGACATGGGACTTCATCTGGGCATACTCTTCATCGGTCAGACGTCCCACCTTGTTCAGCACACTGTCCGGGATACCGATCTTTCCGATGTCGTGCATCTGCGCCGTTTTACGCAGGTTCGACAAGAATCTGCCCCGCTGCCACCATTTGTAGCACTTCATCTCCTGCGCGATGAGCACGGAGTACTCCGCCACACGATGGGAGTGCTGGTTGGTGCGGACGTCCTTCGCATCGACTGCGTTTGCAATGGCCATGACCGTCTCGTTGGCCATGTTCAGCTTGATCTGCTGCTGGTTCAGCTGTCTCTGGACGATCATCCAGGTGAACCAGATGAGGAACAGGGAGAGGATCGTCAGCATGTAGAACCGGAAGCCGCGATGCTCATAGAACTCACCCTCCTTTACCACCTCGAACTTCCGCTCCTCCAGCACCTTCTCTCCCGCGCTGTCCAGGATCGCCAGGTGGAAGGTGTAGGTCCCCGCGGGGAGATTCACATAGATGATATTGTTCAGATTGCTCTGGGGCACAATGGTCCACCGGGAATCGTACCCTTCCAGGAAATAGCCCACATTGGGCTCCTGGATGGTGTAGTTCAGGATCTCGGGATAGAGCTCCACCCGGTCCACCCCCTGCCCCACCGTAATGGCACCGGTGCGGTCCAGGGGCTGCTGCACACCGTCCAGCTTCACGGAGGCCAGCTGCATGCGGTAGGAACGGACTTCGCTGTTGTATTTTTCCACATCGATGATATAGGCACCGGTGTCACAGGGCAGGAAAAGCTCGCCGTTTCCGTTGTAATAGTTCCAGGAATTGGCGGTCAGAGAGGTTCCCAGGCCTCTGCGGGCATCCAGAAGCTCCCATGCGATGTCGCCGCCGGAGACCAGCTCGTCCCGCTCCACCACATAAATGCCGGCGCTGGACATGACAAAGAGAGTATCCTCATCCTTCACCCAGATATCGTAATTGTTGAAATACGGGAACTTGTCCAAAATCCGGATGGTGCCGTCCTGCTCCAGATAACAGAGGCTGTTGCTGGTGACGATGAAGACGCCGTCGGATTTCGGGTCCTTCACGGTGCGCAGGATCACGCCGCTGCTGAGGCCATCCTCCACTGTGATCAGCCGCTCCACCTGCCCGTCCTTCAGCACCGCAATGCCGTCCCCGTCGGTGCCCGCCAGGATGGTTCCGTCCGACTGCTCCGTCAGGGTCAGGATCATGGAATTGATGAGTCCGTCTTCGTTGCGGATGGTGCGCTCGATTTTATGATCCCTGATGTAGCTGATACCGGTATCGCCTGCTGCCAGGATAGTGCCATCCGACAGTTCTGTCACAATCCTCGCCTTGTTGCCGAAGCTCCCGCCGTCCGCATTGTAGGTCCAGGAATCGCCCCCCGGGGCAAATTCCATCAGACCGTTCCCGTAGGTGCATACCCAGAGATGGTCCTGTGCATCCACGTACATGCAACGGATGCGCCTGCCGGACAGTTCTTCCGTCAGAGCGTTGTCGATCTGCTCACGACAGGATGCGTCAACCACATCCAGACCGTTATCGGTGCCGATGTAGTAGGCGTTCTGCCAGAAGACGATGGCATTCACCACGCGGCGTTCCATGCCGATGGATCCGTACACATCCTTAAAGGGAGATTTGGACATCCGCAAAAGCCCCAGCCTGGAGGAGGTAAACCAGAGATTTCCCTGGTAGTCATAGAGCATATTGTCGATGGAATTGTTAAAGTCGTTGGTATTAACCCTGTGATAGCCCTTGGCGTCGATGTAGGATACGCCTCTGTCGGTGGAGATGAACAGGGTTCCGTTATCCAGGTAGCTCAGGTTGTTGATCCCACCCACATCCTCGCAGGTGATCACCTTCAGAAACCGGAAATCATCTCCGGAGACATCATAGCTGTAGATGTGATTGCCGGAGGTTCCCACCATCAGCGTTCCGTCCGGGGCGAAGGCACAGCAGTTAAAGTCCTCCTCTTCCTCGGGAAGCTGCAGGGAGCTTCGGATCACGCCCTCCCGCATCAGGTACATCCATCCGTCCGAAGTAATGGCGGTCACATGTCCCTCTTCATCCGCGGTAATGCTGTCCGCATAGTTGATCTCCGGCAGATTCCCCGCCACCTTGAGGCCGTTGTTCATCACCAGGATCTGCAGACTTCCGGTGGTACCCACATAGTAATAGCCGTCGGAGGCCCGGGTGATGCAGCGCACGGAATTGGAGGGCAGCCCGGTGGACTGATCCAGCACATTGACCACTTTTTCCCGGATCACGATGGACAGACCGTTGTCGTTGGTCCCGATCCACAGACGTCCTTCCTCATCCACGTAGAGACAGTTCACGTTTCGCACGGATTCGTAATTGTCCACCCAGTGGAATTCCCGTCCGTTATAGCGGTACAGCCCCGCATAGGTCCCGATCCAGAGGACGCCGTCGTTGGTCTGGGCGATGTCGTTTGCCTCGCCGCAGGGCAGTCCGTTGTTGCTGCTGTAAACGCTCTGCACATAGTCGTTGTAATCCGCCAGATCGGACAGCGGAGCCGCCTGTACCCTGGCAGGAGAAAGCAGTGCCGTTCCCAGGCACAGACCCAGCAGCAGGATGCCGGCCGAAGAGTTCCCCTGCTGGAGCGCCTTGTCGTCGTCATTTTCCTTTTTGATCTTCCGGAGGAGGATCACCACATAAACGGCCCCGATGGTCAGGACCTTATCCAGAAATTCGATGGCCAGCTGGCCCATGATGCTGCAGATAAAAGGAGGCCAGTCCCGGATCTGGAGATACGCATAGATGCCGTCGCCCCATTTGTTCCCGGTGAGCCCGCCGGCCAGCAGGAGGTTCACGGGAACGGATACCACCAGCGCCGTAAACATCACCAGGGACGCCGCCTTCATAAACCCGTAAAAGCGGTCAAACCACTTCTTTTTGGCTGCGATCCCCACGATCACTCCCAAAAAGATGCTGGTGATGGAGTAGGCTGCGGAGAGCCGGTTGACCACACAATAGGACAGATTGCCCGTCAGTCCCACGATGGCTCCCACCACAGGGCCGCCGATGTAGGCACACAGGGCGGTTCCGAAAGAATCTCCCCACAATGGAAGCTCCCATTGGACACAGAGCAGCTTTCCGAATACATTCAGGCATACACACATCGCAACGAACAAAACGATCTGCCAGGTTTTCCTGTTTTCCATAGTATCCCTCTCTTCCCGGGCCTCAAAGGAACACATAGTTTCCCAAATACCAATATATCACGCTTCGCAGATAAAACAAAGAAACCAACACACTCTTCCGTATGATATAATTTGTCTGTATCCGGTTCACCCGCATCTCTCACGAGGGCTCCGATGTATAACATATATTTTGAGACAGCGGCAGTCGGTTTTATCGGCATATTGCTGCTTTATCTGCATATCGAATACCCTAACGCCTCCGAGAGCAACTTACGCTACAGGCGCTGGGTTGCCTGGATCCTGGCCAGCCTGGTCATTGATGTGGTGGCCTCCGTCATGACGGATTACGGTTATAAGTTCCCGGCAATGGCAAATATCCTGGTAAACACAGGGTATTTTCTGATCACGGCCGGGTGCTTCTGGAGCCTTTCCTCCTATCTGCATTCCCTGGTCCGGGGCAAACTGTCCGACTGGTATATGAAGATCATCAACGGTCTCTTTGTCGGATACGCCGTCATGATGTTCGCCAATATCTTCACGGGCTGGGTCTTCACCTTTACGGAAGAGGGCATCTATACCCACGGTCCCTTTTATCCCGTGATCTTTGTTCTGCAGTTTGCCGTGAATACTTTCTCCATCTGTCTGCTGATCTCCTATCGAAAGCGTCTGGAAAAGCGCCAGCTGGCGGCCATCGGGATCTTTATGCTCCTGATCATCTCCGGCTTCCTGCTCCAGGTGATCTTTTTCCAGAAGACCCTGCTGACCTTCTATATGTTTTCCATCGCTGCAATGACGGTGCTTTTCGTCATTGAAACGCCGGATTACATCAAGCTGGCAGACGCGCTGAAGGAAGTGGAGGAACAAAGGCAGCGGGCGGATGTGGCAAATCAGGCCAAGAGCAATTTCCTGGCCAATATGTCCCACGAGATCCGCACTCCCATGAATGCCATCATCGGTCTCGACGAAATGATCCTGCGGGAATCGGACAGTCCCAAGGTGAAAAAATATGCGAGAGACATCCGGAGCGCCGGCCACACACTGCTTTCCATCATCAACGATATTCTGGATCTGTCAAAGATCGAATCGGGGAAAATGAAGCTGGTGCCCGTGGAATACGATTTTGCCTCCGTGCTCAACGACCTCGTAAATATGACGATGAAGAAGGCGCAGGAAAAAGGCCTTGAATACGAGCTTACGGTGGATCCGAACATCCCCTCCGTTCTGTACGGCGACGAAATCCGGGTCCGGCAGATCTTCCTGAACCTTACCAACAATGCCATCAAATACACAGAGCAGGGAAGTGTTCATCTGACTGTCTCCTATGTTCATGAAGAAGACAAGCTGCGTTTTTCCGTCAAAGACACAGGCATCGGCATTAAGCCGGAAGATATGGAAAAGCTCTTCTCCTCTTTCCAGCGACTGGATGAAACGAAGAACCGGAAAGTAGAAGGCACGGGCCTTGGGCTGAACATTACCAGACAGCTGGCGGAGATCATGAACGGCTCTATTTCCGTGGAAAGCACCTACGGTGAGGGATCCACTTTCACCGCAGACCTGCTCCAGCCGGCCGTTGATGATACCCCCATCGGAGACTATGCGAAGCATCTGGAACTGGCGCAGGAGTGCAACGAGGAATTTCGTCCGAATCTGGTTGCACCGAAAGCGCGGATCCTCGTGGTGGATGACAATGAAATGAATCTGGAGGTCCTTACAGAGCTTCTGAAGGACACTCGGATGCAGATCACCACGGCAGAATCGGGAGAAGAATGCCTTTCCTGCCTGGAGCATGGATCCTTCGATCTCGTATTTCTGGATCAAATGATGCCGAAAATGTCCGGAACCCAGACCATGAAGTTCATCCGGGAACGTCATCTGTGTGACAAAACCCCGGTCATCGTCCTCACTGCGGACGCCATTGTCGGAGCCAGAGAATCCTACATAAACGAAGGCTTTACGGACTATCTCTCCAAGCCCGTCATGTACGAGGATCTGGAGAATCTGCTGATCAAATATCTGGATCCGGACCTGCAACTGTCGCAGGAAGAGATCGCTGCAGAGGAAGCAAAGAAGGTCATGATACCCGGCCCGGAGGAAAACAAGCCCTTCGTTCTGGTCATCAGTGATTCTCCTGAGGCACTGAACAAAGCAAAAGGCCTGATCTCGGACCGGTATCACGGAATCTATGTCCGAAACGAGGCACAGGCTGAAAAATTTGCCGAAAAACATGAGGTGGCATTTGTGATCCGCGAAGCTGCCTTCCGAAAAAAGGAGTGAACATGAAAATGCATTCCGGCTTCATCATTCTTTATGTCATTGTGACAGTTTTATACGGACTCCTGCTGGAGCTTTCCCTGAACACGGTACCCGGATGGATTCTGTTCGGGATCCTCATGACGGCATTTTTCATTTTCCGCATGAAGGTTCTCGATAATCTGGGAATCCTCCCGCGGCTGGGCGCATGGTGCGTTTTGTTTGTTGCACTTTTTCTCATTTTCAAGATCACCTATCCTCCCTATGCCCTTGTTCCTGCGGTCCGTGAGAAAAACCCGGAAGCCACAGGTGTGGTCACCGTAGCTCAGGGGGATCTGACGGGCGTGTACAACGGAGACCGTTCCGTGGAGGTCTATGCCGGGATTCCCTATGCAAAGCCCCCGGTGGGAAACTTACGCTGGAAGGAGCCTCAGGCACCGGATTCCTGGTCGGGAGTGCGTGTCTGTGATCATTTTGCTCCCCGCTTTATGCAGAATGAGAATTCCACCCTCTGGGATAATCTCGTTATGCTGGTGATCTACAACGAGTTTGAGTGGTTCGATCCCTCCAACAATTATCGTGAGGAACTCAGTGAGGATGCCCTCTATGTGAATGTCTGGAAGCCCGCAGGGGATATTTCGGACTGTCCCGTGATCTTTTTCGTTCACGGAGGATCCCTGCAGACCGGAACCCCTTCCTATGATCAATACAACGGAGAAGCCTTTGCAAAGCGCGGGATCGTCTTCGTGGACTTCGGATACCGGTTAAATGTGTTCGGATACTTTGCAGACGAAGCCTTGGCTGCGGAATCTCCAAACGGCACCACGGGCAATTACGGTCTCCTGGATCAGATCGCAGCGCTGCAGTGGGTGCATGACAATATCGCAGCTTTCGGCGGAGATCCGGATAACATCACCATCGCCGGAGAATCTGCGGGCTCCTCCAGCGTGGGAGCTCTCTGCGTCTCCCCGCTGACGGAAGGGCTCTTCCGGAGAGCCATCGCCGAGAGCAGCGGCATCTGTGTGAACACCCCCTACCACACCTTCCGGGCTTACGATGAAGCCCTGGAGATGAAGCAAAAGGTATATGACATGTTCGGTGCAAAGTCTGTCGAGGATCTGCGCTCGCTCCCTGCCCGGGAGCTGGTGAAGGCCGTGGGAGCCTACAACTCCATGACCGTGGACGGCTATGCCATCACAGAGCAACCCGCCGAGACCTACCGAAAGGGAGAAAATCACGAAGAAGCGCTGTTAAACGGCTATAACGCCACGGAGGCGGATGTCTTTACCATCCTGGGGACAAAGGTCACAAAGGAGAACTACAAAGAGATCCTGGAGGGAGAGATTGGAGAAGCCACGGAAGATGTCCTGGCTCTTTACCCCGGAACATCGCATCCCAAGGACGACTACAACGCGGTGATGAGCGCAGCCTGGTTCGCCTACAGCCACTACACCTGGTCCCGGCTCATGGCGGCAGAGGGGCGCCCCGTCTACCACTACTGGTTTACCAGGACCAACAAGGGACTCAGTGCCAACCACGCGGGGGAGATGCCCTATTTCTACGGGAATCTGGACACCCAGCCACAGAACTATACCCCCTGGGATCACGAGCTGTCCGAAACCATCATGGACTACATCGAGAATTTCGCCAGGATCGGGAACCCCAACGGGGACGGACTGCCTGCGTGGCCGGATTTCTCGGAGGATCCCACACAGGTCCTGGAATTCGGAGATCACATCGGGCTTACCACAAATGTCTATCTGGACGTTTACCATGCTTTGGACAAAGCGCAAGAATGGGCGGAGTGATCTCCGCCCATTCTTTTCTTATCACTATTTCAATCCGTCACAGTATCCGCACATCCTGTCCACAAATGCAGCGTCCCCGGGAGAGAGGCCCTCGGTGATCGCCGCCATCCGCTCCGCCCCTTTCATGCAGTCCAGCAGCCGGGCAAAGCCCTGCACGGTCCGCAGGTCCGGATCCCTGAAGTGGTTCCCCTCGTTCCATTCCAGCGTACAGGGGACGCCCTCCCTCCGCAGCAGAGAGCAGATCTCCCGGATCCTGTCACCCACAGTGGCCATCACAGGATTCCTCGTCCGCTCTTCCCGGTCTCCGAGACTGAGGTACACCGCTCCGCAGGTAACGGGATGTTCCTCCAGGTAGTCATAAAAACCCGGGAACCACACAGAAGGGGATACTGCTGCAACCCCCGCAAACCGGTCGGTTCCGGTCACTGCCCAGAGGGAAAACAGTCCCGCCAGGGAGTATCCGCCGATGTAGCAGGTGCCCTCCACGCGGTCTGCGTATGCCAGGATCTCCCGCAAGGTCTCCTCCGCGCCGGCGCCGAAGCCTTCCTTTCCAAAGACGGGAGGCGCCTCCCAGGGCGACAGATCCCGGTTCCAGTCCTCCACGCCGAAGGCCACCAGCCGGATATCTTTCCCGGTCTTTTCCCGGAGCGCTGCGGCTTCTGCCTCTGCCATCTCAAAATCTCTTACGTCTACCGGCTGCAGGATCACGATCTGCGCCGCCGGATCTCCGTATTCCCGAATCTCCATTTTTCCCTCCGGGGACGGTATTTTGTCCGCATCTCCCCGCACCTGTTTTTAAGCACATTATCAGTCAAAGGTAAAACAGTCAAAGGTATA
The DNA here is from genome assembly GCA_024681775.1 of Lachnospiraceae bacterium. GTDB lineage: Bacteria > Bacillota > Clostridia > Lachnospirales > Lachnospiraceae > AC2028. The sequence continues at coordinate 728 of JAILAF010000028.1, read as the reverse complement.
GCTCTCCTCCGGATCTTCGGAGCAGAATTCAAAATACACGGCGTGCCTGCCGACGACCCCTGCGCTCAGATCGGCGGTCAGCTCCTGCCCGCTTCCCGTGAAGTTCAGGGTGCCGATAATGCGTCCTCTGTAACTGTCGATGCGCACTTTCACGGTGACCTTCTTCGCCTCTCCCAGCACTGCCGTCACCGTCTTCGGAGCGTTGCTGCCGAACTGCAGGTACCGGAAGCCTACAGTGGTTCCGGAGGTGATGTCATCGATAGGAGCGGAGACCTCATCCCGCTCCTCGTACACGGGGCGGATGTGGGCATTTTTCCTGCTGCCGTAAAGGTGGCAGGCGTAGCCTGCAGAGATCCATTTCCGCGCATCCAGGCCGTTCACATGGGGGCCCTGGGAAGTCATCTCCACGGGCCCGGAGGATACGGGCTCCCCGTCCAGATATTTCACATCGCCGATATAAAGTCTGCCGTCCCCTCCCAGCGCCACATCGATGGGCTCCAGCATTGCCTGGCGGGAGTACTCATCCACGCCGGTCTGACGATGGTAGAACACGTACCATTTCCCGTTCACTTCCATGATGGAGCCGTGATTGTTGCCCCATCTGTAGGTCATGGTACCGTGGCCCTCACTGTCGTGAAGGATCTCGCCGCCGTTTAAGCTGATGTCACCACCGTCATGGAAGGGTCCGAAGGGCGTATCGGCGATGCGGTAGGACAGGAGGCCGTTGC
>JAILAF010000002.1 GCA_024681775.1 Lachnospiraceae bacterium | reverse complement strand
CTGCAATGTGATTTACTCATGCGAATCCTTTCTGACAGATGACCAACATCATCTTAACATCAATGTACAGTGTGCAAGAGTAAATTCTACTTTTAGGCTCTTTAGGCTTCGTTTGCTGGAATTTAAAAATACATTCAAGGGGAGTCGCCGGATACCGGCGGCTCCTTTTTTCCTATCGCAGGAAAAGAATTTATTGTAATACGATAAAAATTCATTGACATTTGAAATCCGCATGCTATAATCAAATCGATCATCGGGGAGATGATCGAGAGAAAAAGTCGCAGGGAATCAACAAAAAGCACGCCGCTCACGGCCGAAACGGCGGGCTTATCTGTCCCGGACAAAAATGCTTAGGAGGAAATTGCAATGGAACAAAAGGCATTGGCACGGCTGCTCAAGGGATGTCTGATCGGCCTGGGAATCGTGGGACTCGTCGTATATGGCATGATCATTCCCATGTACGGGCAGAGTGTGGTCGTTCAGTATCCGGAGTTTTCATACTGTTATCTGCCCTGGCTGATCTTCCTGTGGATCACCGCCATTCCCTGCTATGCGGTGCTGGTGATCGGCTGGCGGATCGCGGGGAAGATCGGTGAGGACAGATCTTTTTGCTATGAAAATGCGAAGTGGCTGAAGTGGATCGCCTGGCTGGCCTTTGGAGACACGATCTTCTTTTTCGTCGGAAATGTGATCCTTCTTTTCCTGGGGATGAATCATCCCGGCATCGCCCTGTTTTCGCTGGTGGTGGATTTTGTGGGTGTAGCGATCGGCGTTGCATCCGCTGCACTGTCCCACCTGGTGCAGAAGGCGGCGGAGATGCAGGAGCAGAGCGATCTTACGATCTGATAAGCTGAAAGGAAGGGCTTGTATCATGGAAGGCGATATCATTTTTAATATTGATGTGATGCTGGCAAAGCGGAAAATGAGCGTCACGGAGCTGGCGGACCGGGTGGGGATCACCATCACCAATATGTCCATCCTGAAGACGGGAAAGGCGAAGGCCATCAAGGTCAGCACCCTGGCAAAGCTCTGCGCTGCGCTGGAATGTCAGCCCGGAGACCTGCTGGAATACCGGGAAAATCCCGAGGCGGATGAAGAGGAAGCAGATTAACGCAGACGGACGTGTTTTTGGCATGCCTGATCCGGCGTGACGGGAAAAAACGAGGGAGCGGTTCCCTCGTTTTTTTGTCGCGCAAGACCGGCACGATCCATCCTCAGTGATCATACGATATGGTATAATAAATCCGTCTGAAAAAGTTGAAGACGGGGGGATTTTATGCACGATAAAAATGACGACCTCAGTTCGAAAATTTTTTACAAGGTTCAGTTTGTCATCGAGACGAAGCCGCAGTTCCCGGATCTGGACATGCTCTGGGAGATCATCAAGCACATCAAGAAATGGGCGACGCTGAAGAAAAGCATCAATGCGCCCCAGGATCTGAAGCTCTGGACGGCCCTCAAATACGGCGGAAAGCTATGCGATACGGTGGACGAATCCTACTTTACCGCCGTGTCTCTCTATCGGAAAAATCCGGAGGATGAGGCGGACATCAGCTGGGCCTGCATGATGAAGGAGTGTCAGTATAAGGAACATTATGCCCCGAGATTCTGGACCACGGAGGTGGGGTATCAGAGTCTGGCGCCCCAAAAAGCACTGATCTCCATCGTGGTTTCCTACGGGGATGCCATGGGTTTTATCGGTGAGACCCAGGGAGAGCCCGATGTGACGGTTCCCCGACTGGTGCCAAGCATCCAGGATGATGAACGTTTTGCCTGCTCCCTGTACAATGATGCGCCGCTGCTTCTCAATGCCATCGAGCTCGGTGACGGAGACGGGGAGATGATCTCGTCCCTCATTTTTGATCCGGAGCGGAAAATCCCGCTGGTGCTGATCATGCCGCAAAAGGACAGCAGCAGTCCTGAGGGATACAAGCTGGGAATCTCTCCCGAGGCCATGCTGAAGAGCGTGGCGGGAAACGCGCTGGTGTACTATTCCACATCGCTGGATTTCGTGAAGGAACTCAGCGGGGTGCTGGAGCCGGAGTACCGGGTTAAGCCCGGCATGATACGACTCTATCTGCCCATCAAGGACCGGAACAATCCCTCCGATTACATCCGCCACAGATTCATCAATTACTATGAAGCGGCGGAGATGGGAGAGGACCTGCTGACCAAGATCTTCCGCAGAGTCCTGGCTCAGGACCGCAATGACTATGATAAGCTCTTCCGGTTTAAAAACTGTCAGGAGCTGATCCGCAGGGACTCCGTCCAAAAGCGTCTGGAGGAGGAGCGGAAAAAGCGGGAAGCGCTGATCGAGAGCAACGAGCAGGATCAAAGTGAATTCTGGGAAGAGTACGAGCGTGTGCTGAAGGAAAATGACGATCTGGAGGACCAGGTCAGCGACCTGGAAGCGGATCTCTTCCAGAAGCAGTCCCAGATCGATTCCATGATGCAGACCTACAATGCCAACCAGACGATGGAGTCTGTGTTCCGCGAGGTGCGGGAGATGGAGGATTATCCGCAGGATCCCAGACAGATCCTGGAGTTTTTCACCACCGTGTTCCCGGATCGCATCGATATGACGGAGCGGGGCTGGAAGTCTCTGGAGACCTGCCGCACGGCGCCGCAGATCCTGTGGAAGGCATTGTATTCCATGGTAACGGAGCTCTACAACGATCTGGAGACCTGCCGCAATTTCTCGGAGGCGGCCTCGCAGTACATCAACTCCACCAATTTCCGCCTTGCCATCACCAATTCCGAGGCTACGAAAAAGGACAAGGATCTGTCGAAAAACTACATCGACAGTTACCACGGTCAGCAGATCGATATCTCACCCCACATCTGTTCCTCCACCGGCAAGGAGAAGGATGACAAGTTTCTGCGGGTGTATTTTGCTACGGTGAAAAAGCCGGGCGACAAGGGATGGCTCATTGTCATCGGTTCCTGCGGCGAGCATCTGGACACGGCGGGAACAAAGTATCAAAGCAAAAAGTAAGCATGGGAGAAACGTATGAAGTGTGAGAGTTGCGGTGCGGAGATCAAGGCCGGGGCAAAATATTGCGAGGCCTGCGGATCTGAAGTCACCTATGAAATGCGGAGACAGCAGGAGCAGCTGAACATCCGGGGATGCCCTTCCTGCCACAGCTCCAATGTGGAATTCAACAGGGAACAACAGGGCTCCGTCAATGCGCAATATGGCAACCGTGTCATTTATAGGACCGTGGGTCTGTGCAAGGATTGCGGATACACCTGGTGCCCCGATACATCTGTGCCCCTTGCACCCGATGAACCTCCCGTGGTGGAGGGAACGATCATTGAGGAAGATCGCACTTATGTGGGGAACAACAATACGCTGCTTTGGTGGATCCTGGGCTGGGTCTTCTTTTTCCCGGCTCCCGTCATGGTTCTGATCTGGCGGAAGAAAAACCCCTGGGACACGAAGGTGAAGATCATCGTAACCGTGGCGTTCTGGTTCTTCATTTACATCATCCGATATTTTGGATAAGAAAAGCCGCCTTTCCGAATTTCCCGGTCAGGCGGCTTTTTGCTTGTGCTTGCGGTTGTGGGTTCTCCGGCGCTGCGCCGGTTGAGAATCATCTCAGGTCCAGAACGGTTTCTGGTCCTTGTGGCTGTAGCCCTTCATTTTCTCTCTGTAGCTGCTGATGATGGACTCGTAAGTGGCTGCCACATTGGGCTTTAATGCGCCCATGGCGCACATGGTGGCAAAGGCCGCCTCCAGCTCCTTGAGATTCTCCTGGGCATTGTCCTTGTAATTGTTGGACATGTTCATCTCCAGTTTCTGGATGATGGCGTCCAGTTCCTTCTCTGCCCCGCTCTTAAAAAATCCCATTTTTTATCCCCCCCGTTTCTGTCGTTCCCTTGATGTCAAAATACTTCTCTTCTCTATAGTTTCAAACTTAAACGATTGATTGTCAAGGGGGAGGCAGTCATATCATTTCTTACCCGATTTTGATCAGATTACGTCCGGGCGTTGTGTTTATCCTCCGTTTTTACTATGATGCAGATAAGGGCGCAATGGTGCGTTCAAAAACCGTAGGATTTTGTTTATGGGGGTACATAAATATGATCTACTATGTCAACGGAAATGCAGAGAAAAACGGAAACGGAAGTAAGGAGCGTCCCTTCCGCACCATCAGCGAAGCTGCAAAGCTGGCTGTAGCAGGGGACGAAGTGCTGGTAGCACCCGGCGTCTATCGGGAGCAGGTAGTACCTCGTCACGGCGGATGTGAAGATGCCCGCATCACCTATCGTTCGGAAGAGCCTCTTGCGGCAGTCATCACAGGCGCCGAGGAGGTGAAGACCTGGACAAAGTACAAGGGAAAGGTCTGGGTGGTCCGGATCGACAACGGGGTCTTCGGCTCCTACAATCCCTACACGACACGGGTGTACGGTGACTGGTATTTTGCAAGAAACATCCGTCATACCGGCTCTGTCTATCTGAACGATTTGGCTATGTATGAGGCGGATTCTCTCTCCGATTGCTCCAAGGGTGCAGCAGATCCCTTCGCCTGGAACGAGGAGGAATCGAAGTACAAATGGTACACGGAGCAGGACGGAAAAGAGACCGTGATCTATGCGAACTTCGGCGGCCTGGATCCCAATAAGGAGAAGGTGGAGATCAGCGTCCGCAGGAACTGCTTCATGCCGGAGGAAAATGAGCTGAACTACATCACCGTCAGCGGCTTTACCATCTGCAAGGGCGCCACCACCTGGGCGCCTCCCGCTGCTTACCAGGACGGACTCATCGGTCCCCACTGGGCGAAGGGCTGGATCATCGAGGACTGTGAGATCTACGGCAGCCGTTGCTGCGGTATTTCTCTGGGAAAATATCTGGATCCGGAAAACGACATGTATTTTACCGTGCGCAGAGTCAAGAGTCCCACCCAGATGGAGCGGGATGCGGTCTGCCGCGGTCAGTATCACGGCTGGCTGAAGGAGCGCATCGGAAGCCACATCGTGCGCAGATGCAATATTCATCACTGTGAGCAGACCGGCATCGTGGGACGCATGGGCGGTGTCTTCTCCATCATCGAGGACTGCCACATCCATCATATCTGCAATTCCCAGCAGCTGGGTGGTGCCGAGACCGCGGGTATCAAGCTCCATGCTGCCATCGATGTCACCATCCGCCGCAATCATATCCACAACTGCATCATGGGTGTGTGGCTGGACTGGCAGGCACAGGGCGCCCGCGTGACGCAGAATCTGATGCATGACAACTATCGCCACGACGGAAAGAAGCAGGCCCCCGGCGCTATGTTCTCCTGCGATGTGTTTATCGAGGTGGGCCATGGACCGACACTGGTGGACAACAATGTCCTGCTTTCGCCCGTATCCGTCATCATTCCCAGCGAAGGCATCGGTGTGGTGCACAATCTGATGCTGGGAGGATTCGGACTGGTCAACTCCGGCGTGGACAGCATCATCAACGGCCAGAGAGAGCCCAGATTTACGCCCTACCACATCCGTCATCGCACGGAGGTGGCCGGCTTTATGACCATCCTTCACGGGGATGACCGGATCTACAACAATATTTTCGTGCAGATCCATCCCATCACGGACAAAAAGCGCACTCCGGCGGATGCGGAATATGAGGTGGTGGGCACCGCTCCCTTCGACATCTTCCCGAGCTATGAAGAGTGGATCGCACCCTTCCGGGTCGGCGAGGATCCGGATATGGGCGGACTCGCAGAGGCACATTTCGGTCATCTCCCCGTGTGGGTGAAGGGCAATGCTTACTTTAACGGCGCCACCGTCAGCAAGCATGAAGCAAACGGCTGCGTGAACAAGCGGGCGAAGGCCAAGGTAGAGCTCACCGAGAAAAACGGCAAGTACTCCCTGAAGACCAATGTGTACGGACTGCTCAAGGACTTCACCGGCAGCCTCATCACCAGCGATGTGCTGGGAGAAGCCTTCGAGCCGGAGCAGCGTTTTGAGAATCCCGACGGCACCGCCATCACCTTTGATTCCGATTTCTTCGGAAATCATCGTGGTCTGTCCGTGCTCCCCGGACCTTTTGCGGAAGGGGCCGGAGAGATCAGCTTCTGATAAAATGTGATAGCACCCTCGCTTTCCCAATGCCTATGGGAAGCGGGGGTGATCACGTATGATTCCTATTTTGAGATTTTGCAAATGGATTTGGCAGAAAAACTACGGAATTTCATACAGAGACGCAGAAATGCGCGGGACGACGCCAATGGCTGGTATTGGGGAGATTCCTGTCCCCGCTGCGAAGCGAATCTGACGCTGCAAAAGGGATTTGAGACGTCACTCCCGTACTGGATCTGTCAGGGATGCCATCAGATGCTGATCAATCCGAATCTGGAGCAGGAATCGGACATCGTCTGGATCTGCGACGGCTGCGGTGGCTACCTGAATCTGCAGGAAGGATTTTCCGAGAGCTGCGGCACCTGGAAATGCACGGAATGCGGCTTCGAGAATGAGATCAATGCCAAGATGATCTTTGCCTCAGAGGATGAGCGGCAGGCCACTCAGCGGAATCCCTATCTGGGACTGTCTGTCACGGACGTCCAAAAAGTGCTGACCTATGTCTCCATGGGAGAGGTAGGAAGTTCCGAAAATGTCATCCGTGTCAGAAATTGCGAGACCGGTGATATAAAGATCAAAAAGCTGCTGAAAACCTATGACAGAAGCATTTTCGACTATCTCCTGCAGCATCCCGTTCCGGGCATGCCTCAGGTGGAGGAGCTCTATGAGAGCAGGAACTGTCTCATTGTCATCGAAGAGTATGTGGAAGGATGCACCCTGGAATCGCTCCTGGCCTGCGGCCCCATTTCCTATGACAGATCCATTGTGATCGCAAAAGAGATCTGCCGGATCCTGGATGCTCTCCACAACATAGAAACTCCCATCATCCACCGGGATGTCAAGCCTGCAAATATCATCATCCGGCCGGACGGCAGTGTCTGCCTCCTGGATATGAACGTGGCAAAATGGTACGACCCGGATGACACGGACGATACGAGGCACCTGGGGACCAGGGACTACGCGGCGCCGGAGCAGGCGGGATTCGGCCTCTCGGGATCCACCACGAAATCCGATATCTACGCTCTGGGGATCCTGCTGAATGTAATGCTCACGGGACAGCTGCCGAAGGCGCGCAGAGCGGAAGGGCCTGTCTGGGACATCATTGAACGCTGCATCCGCCTGAATGCGGAGGAACGGTTCACGGCCGGGGAGCTTGCTCAGGCACTGGAGAAACTGACGGAGAATTCTGTATGCTGAACAAACCGACGGAAGAACTGGAAGAACTGCTGGAGCGTACGTCGCCGGGAGAGCTGAATGCCTACCTGAAGGACAATGCCCGTTACCTGGCGGATGAGGAAAAAGCCTTCTACTATTACATGAAGGATATGCTGGATGAGCACCGTGTGAAGCTGAAGGATGTGTATTCCTTCGCAGGAGTCAGCGAATCCTACGGCAGCAAGATCATCACCATGGAAAAGCACACCACGGACCGGGACCTGATCCTGCGCTTTTGCATCGCAGGGCATCTCCTGCTGGATGAAACGAACCGGGCGCTGAAGCTCTATGGCATGCGGGAGCTCTATGCCAAGGATCCCAGGGATGCCTGCCTCATCGTAGCTCTCCTGAACCGGAACTATGACATGGGAGAGATTGACAGCCTGCTGGAGGAGCAGGGCCTGCTAAAGATCACGAAAGAAGAATAAAAGTTTACCCTGCGAGAAAATCCCCACCTTTTTGGTGGGGATTTTTTTCGTTGGAAAGGGATAGCATAAAGATACACCGAAGGCGGTGTTTACGCAGCGTAACCAAAAAGTAATTTGATACAGGCGCCGTCCGTACTTAACATGAAAAGAAGGTGGTGAGATGAGCGAAAAGACGACTTTGGGCAGATTTATAGCGCAGCGACGGAAATTCCTGAGGCTGACCCAGGAGGAACTGGCGGAGCGGATCTGTGTATCGAAATCCGCGGTGGCCAAATGGGAGACGGACGGAGGACTGCCGGACCGGGACAATCTGAAGCGCATCGCGCAGATCCTGGGCGTGTCCGTGGACGACCTCCATCGGATCATCGAGCGGGAGGATCTGCCGGGGAAAGACACGTGTGTCAATATTACATCGGAGGTGATCGCAACCCTGGAATCCTATGGGTACAAGGTGATCCCGCCGAATTCGGATGAGATAGGGAAAGGAAGTCGATGAGGGAGGTGGAACATGAATAAAGGAAAGCATACTCTTTTGATCATTATTCTCGTATGTGTCGGATTATTTGTTTTGTTTATGGTAAAGATGTCCGATTACATCACACATATGACGGGCATGGAAGAGAGTGCTCCGAAAGAAGCAGATACCGTTACAGTTGAAATACCGGAAGCAGTTGCGGAGCCCCAGGTCCCGGTGCTCACGACCAGGGATGAAAAGGTTGGAAATGTACGTGTATCGGTTCCGAAAAGCTGGGTTTCATCACAGGAAAATGATTATGCCCTGGCGGTGAAGGATACGGCTGATAATGCTTCTGCCATTATGTGGGTTCGCGTAGAAGGTTCAGAGGAACGCTTGCTTGATACGATGCAGGAAAAAATAGAGGATGGTTCAATCAAAGGAACACTCGGAGATTTGATAGGCAAGATCCAGGGGGATTACACGACAGAATACTACGAGAGAGGAGACATCAAGGGATATCTGTTCCGTTATTCCATCGAAGCAGACAAAGGAAGTACTTTACCCTGTAAGATCGGCATATTGGTATCAGAAGAATACAATACTTGTGTATTGGTTGCCATTGTGTACAAAGAAGAGATCGAAGAATCTTCTCTCGAGGTATTTGATGAATGTATCGACTCAATGCTGATACTTGATGTCTTCGAGGGTCCAAGCGAAAACTCCGATACAGAGGAAGGAGGTGCAGGATTCAGCGAAAAGGATGCAGATGGAGACGGTGCGTCCGATGATGGCCGGGACAGCAAGGATGCAGACGGCGAGAACGGTGATGATCCTGCTTCCGAGGATGAGGTGGATCCTGACCTGAAAGCCTTCCTGGACAGCTATGAGGAATTCATGGATGAGTATGTGGACTTCATGAAGAAATATGCTGCCGACCCGGCCAACATGGTGTCCATGATGACCGAGTATATGGAGTTCATGAACCGGTATGTGGAATTTACCGATGCCATCGATAAGTACGACACCAAGACCATGAGCAAGGCAGATGCCCAGTATTATATTGATGTTACAGCCAGGGTCAGCAAGAAGCTGTTGGAGATTTACTAGAATTCTATAGGTGCAGAAAAAGTGGCGGAGAGCAAGATACATGCTCTCCGCTGTTTTTGTCCCGAAAGAATAACGAACGTTTGTTCTATTTTCGATTGATTATCTGCTGAATGCTTGCTATACTTGAATTGCAGGTTCATCCTGCAGAGGTGTTGCTAACGGTAAGCGGTTGACCCTCCAGTTTCAGCGGAGGGACTTTTTCGCCCTCCGACTTTACGGAAGGGGGGATGCTAATGACCATCTTCGAATATATGACGTTTTTATCTTATTCGATCGCAGTTTTCCAAATTGGATACTTATTTGGTCTGAAAAGAAAAAAGAAGTAACCGCCCCATGCCAAGGAATACGGTTACTTCTTTTTTAACCTAACCCGAGGGCAACCGTGAACTACGGCAGCACCTCTTTTATGCTTAAATATTACATCCGAGCCGATAATTCGTCAACCGTTGAATGCTTACTGCATGTCTTTTTCAACCACGAGTTAAATGACGCCAACTACACCCTCATTTACAATGTAGTATAGAGGGGAGGAAACCTTGATGATCTATATTACAGGTGATACACACGGAGAATTCAGACATAGATTCAATATGGAAAATTTCCCGGAACAACGAGAGATGACCAAAGATGATTATGTGATCATTTGCGGTGATTTTGGCGGTATTTGGGAGGTCGGAGAGGAAAGCGGGGACGAAAAGTACTGGCTTGACTGGTTTGAAGGACGGTCTTATACTCTCCTGTTTGTTGATGGAAACCATGAAAATTTTGACAGGCTGAATGCGTATCCCGTAAAAATGTGGCACGGCGGTAAGGTCCATGAGATAAGGCCGAATGTGCTGCACCTGATGCGTGGTCAGGTGTTTGAAATCGACGGGAAAAAGATTTTCACCTTTGGCGGAGCGCGCAGTCATGACATCTCCGGTGGAATACTGGAGACAGATGATCCTGATTTCAAAGAGAAGAAAAAAGACCTGAGGAGAAACTATATTCCATTTAGGATCAATCATATAAGCTGGTGGGAGCAGGAGCTGGCAAATGATGAAGAAATGCAGGAGGGCAGAACCAATCTCAGTGCTCATAACTTTGAGGTTGATTTTATCGTGACGCATTGCTGTTCCAGCAGCACGCAGGTATTCCTGGGAGGATCTATGTATGAACCGGATCGGGAAACGGATTATCTGGAGTATGTAAAGAACAATGTAGAATACAAAAAATGGTTCTTTGGTCACTATCATGACAACAGGAATATTTTTGACAAGGAGATTCTGATCTACGAGCAAATGATCAGAATCTCGTAGGTGCAGATGAAAAGAGTTATAATAAAGATATGAAAACAGTCAAAGTGGTGGCTGCCGTGATCTGCGACAGCTTCGTAGAGAAAAAGAAGATCTTTGCCACTGCCAGGGGCTACGGAGATTACAAGGGACAATGGGAATTCCCCGGAGGAAAGGTGGAGGCGGGTGAGACGCCGCAGGATGCGCTGCGCCGTGAGATCCGGGAAGAACTGGAAACCGACATTCGTGTCGGAGACCTGATCGGAACCATCGAATACAATTACCCCACCTTTCATCTGTCCATGGATTGTTTCTGGTGTGAAGTGGTGAAGGGGCATCTGGAACTGAAGGAGGCGGAGGCTGCAAGGTGGCTTACGAAAGAGACGTTGGGAGAGGTGCAGTGGCTCCCGGCAGATCTGACGATCATCGGGCAGATCCGGGAAGCGATGCATACGTAAAGGGTGCAGAATTAAGGGGAAATGCGTAAGCTCTGCAGGATCCTCCGGAGCATCGGGCCGGGGGCTTGCGGTACGTGGCCGGTGATTTCTTTGTGAAAGGAGGCGGAATGGCACTCAAGGTTGTTCGGGACGATATCACGAGGATGAAGATCGAAGCGGCGGTGAACCTGCGCCGAGCGCAGCGGGATGATCAGCACATCGCGTACAGTTTTGACGACGAGGATCTGATCATGCCCAGGTCCAGGTTCCGCGCAGGGAAGGTGATCCAGATGACACTTCCGTCATCTCCCGGCGACGAAGCGGCATCCGTCAGAGCCTGTTATGAGAAAATGCTGCAGGAGGCTAAAAAGCAGAGTGTCACCAACCTGGCGATCCCTCTGATCCCTACGTCTGATGCGGAATACTCCAGAGAAGAGGGGATGCGGATCGCAGCCGATGCGGTCTACTCCTTCCTGGCGGAAGAGGAAATGTCCGTCAGCCTGGTGATCCCCTCCTCCGGAAAGGAGAAGCAGGAAAGCGTCACTGCCCGTAATCTGGATAAACTCCTGAAACGAATGCCGAAAGAATCGGATGGAGCGACCACGGTCGGAGCGCCGCCGGCCGGAGCAGTTCAAGCTTCTGCTGCATCTTCCATGATGGGTGCGGCTATGTCACCGGTGCGGAAGCTTTCCGACAGCGTCGTCTTCCGGGGCGCATCTCCCCTAAGGATGGCGCGCAAGGCGCAGCCCACCGAATTACGCCCGGAATCTTTTTCCCCGGACGAAGAGGAAGCTTATGAAGATTTTCCGGAAATAGCTTCTTCCTGCGAACTGTCGGATTTTGACTTTTCCGAGGAACACGAGAGCAAGCTGGAAGAGCGGATGCGCCATATGTCTGACACTTTTTCCGAGTATCTACTCTATCTGATCAGGGATAAGAAGATGGAAAATGCGGACGTGTATAAGCGGGCCATCGTGGATAAAAAGACCTTCTCCAAGATCAAGAACAATCCGGAGTATCACCCGCAGAAGCTGACGGTGCTCTGTCTGTGTGTGGGAGCAAAGCTGAACCTGGACGAATCGAAGGATCTGCTGGCCAGAGCGGGATATGCGCTGTCCCCCTGTGACAAGACGGACATCATCTTTTCCTATTTCATTGAGAACGGGATCTACGATATGATCGAGCTGGACATCCAGCTGGAGGAACACGGTCTTCCCTGCATCATTGATTAAGCATAAGATCGAGGCCGCAAAGTGGATGCTTTCGGTTCCTTTTTGGCAGGTCGCCTGCCGGGCGACCTGTTTTTTCTTTTTCTTTCGTATAATGAGCCCAACAAAAGAAAAATCCCCCGCAGGGGATGCACAAATGGAGGGTTCGACTATGCGTAAAGGATTAACGGAAGTGGTTTTCATTCTGGACAGAAGCGGTTCCATGAGAGGCCTGGAGGCAGATACCATCGGCGGTTTCAATTCCATGGTGGAAAAGCAGCGGAAGGAAGAGGGCGAAGCACTTGTTTCCGTCGTGCTCTTCGATGATCAGGTAGAGATCCCCTATGACAGAGTTCCGGTGGATAAAGTGGAGACCATGACGGACAGTCAGTATTATGTCAGAGGATGCACCGCTCTGCTGGATGCCATCGGCGGAGCCGTTCATCACATTGCGAAGCTCCACAAGAATCTGCCCGAGGACGAAGTCCCTGAGAAGACGCTCTTCATCATCACCACCGATGGCATGGAAAATGCCAGCCGAAAGTATGACGCTGCGAAGGTGAAAAAGATGGTAGAGAAGCAGCAGAAAAAGCACGACTGGGAGTTCCTCTTCCTGGGTGCCAACATCGATGCCATCCAGGTGGCGGGCGGTTTCGGGATCAAGGCGGACAGAGCTTTCAACTATCATGCCGACAGCGCCGGAACAAAGCTGAATTTCCGCGTCGCATCCGCAGCCATGTCCGCTGTGCGCAAGGCCAGGAGCAAGGAAGAGGCAGACTGTATGATCATGGGCTGCTGTGAAGAGATCCGGGAAGACTACGAGAGCAGAAAAGCATAAGGAATTATGCTGGAGGTATAGATTATGGCAAATGACCCTTTTGTAAAGATCGATCTGCACGGATTGAATCAGGAGGAGGCGATGAAGGTCATCGACCGGGCCCTGGCAAATGCGTCGAGCGCGACCTACCAGATCCAACTGATCCATGGATTTCACAGAGGTACCAATCTGCGCAACATGATCTATGACTGGTACCGCTATGATGAGAAAGTAAAGCGTATCATTCCCGGGGAAAACCAGGGCATTACGATCCTGGTGCTGCGGGAGCTGTATTAAAGATCCTGAGCCTGTCCTTCGTCTGCACGAAGTACGGGCTTTCTTTATCTATGTCATAGGTGTCATAAAATTCATCGAACTGCCCCAGGACGTAATTGATGCGCTGCTTGGAGGGCAGATGAGAATCGGAGAAGAGGTAATCCACATTGTTGATGACATAGGTGCGGTCCTGCCTTGCGACGGCCCGGAAGAAGGTGTCATAATCGGGATTCTCTCTTTTGGCCAGGAGCCTCATGCAGACTTCCATGGACACGATGTCCGCGAAGGTTTCGTTTGTGATGAGGGCTCCGTCGACAGGCCTGTCATATTCTGTATCCATCCCGTCGAAGAAGGATGTGATCTGCCCCACCCTGCTGTCATATTCCGCCTGCGCCGCTTCATCCAGCCAGGGTTCCAGCCAGCCGTCCTTATCGTACTGCACGCCCATGGGATCCAGGGAGTGTGCGATCTCGTGGGCCAGGACCTGACCGAAATTTCCCAGGAGTTCCTCGTAGGATGCGTTCTCTGCATCCGTCGCTGTTGCCAGGCAAACGGCACTGATGTAGATCGCGTTGTACCGTTCGTTGTACCAGGCGCTCCCTATCAGCATGTTTTCCTTGAAATATCCCCGATCCGCGTCCTCGTATGCGGTCTGACTTCGCTCAAACCGGTCTCTGGAGGACCAGAGTGCAAAGGAATCATCGAAGGCATCACCCGTGAGGGTCACATCCGAAAACTCATTTTTGTAGGTATTTTCACCGAAAAATGTCCGGATCCCGAGGATCTTTGATTTTGCTTTTTCCTGCATATGAACGGTGAGCCATTCCGTGTCGCCCAGCATGAGGCGTGTCTCCGCCAGGACGTCGTCATAGATGGACCGGATCGCTGCCATATCCGCATCGGAAGTCTTCTCCCGCAGATAATATTCGTCCGGGGCACTGCCTGCCATGCTTTCGATGTAGGAGTAGACATATTCCTCGTATGGGTAGTTCTCGTTCGTGATATAGGGCTCATAGGCGCAGACTACCGCCATTCCGGAAGCGCCACAGAAGAGCAGGTGATCCCGCAGTGCTTCGACGTGTTCCTTCGTAAAGAGTTCATTGCAGAGCGCGCGGAAATTATTATGAGCCAGGATGTCCTCATCACCGCAGAAGGCATGGAGCTTTGTCAGGATGTCAAACAGCGGGAAATCCGGACATTCAGCCATATCCTCCCGGTCAAAATACCAGAGCTCATCCACATACTCCGGATCGTTCTGATAGGCGTTTACGATGTCGGAGATCTCCAGTGCGTGGGCTACGATCTCGGTGGCCCGCTCCTCCGAAAATCCCAGGGACTCCATGTAGGAAACATAGCAGGCGCGCTCGGGATGCGCTTCGTTTGCCAGGGCCTCCTGATAGTAACGGAGAATTCCGTCCAGATCCGTGGGACAATAGTTCAGGGTGTTGTACCCGTTCCAGTCGGGCTTTACCTCGAACCGCAGGAGCTTATTGAAGGTTGCGATGCGCTCATCGCCGTAGAGTGCATAGAGATCCGAAAGGCTCTTTGCCTTGGTGATGGGCTTCAAGAGCTCCTTCGCTTTTTCCGTGCGGGCGGAAACGTCACTGATATCCAGCATTTCCCGGAAGACAGCCGCAGTTTTGTACAGTCCGTCCTCCTCGGACAGGGTGGACAGATCTCCGTTTTTCAGGAATTCCATGACGAATTCCTTCGCCTCCCTGTTCTCCTCGTCCCAGGTATAGATATCTCCCGCGTTCTGATCCGCCATTTCCTGTTTCCAGGCACCGTTGACGAAGTGATCGAAATCCACGATGGGGAGCCCACCATCCGTGATCTTGCCTGCGGGGGCTGCATCCGTATCGGTGGTCGCAGCAGGATCCGTGTTCGCACCGTCGGAAGCATCTCCGTTCTCACCGGAGAGACTGTGGCCTGTGGCAGCAGGTTCCGCAGTGGCATCGGGCTGTGCCGTCTGCGGGGTGTTGCCCTGTGCATTTTCCGCCGGGCCGCAGCCTGCGAGGCCTGTCAGCAGGCAGGTGCACAGGAGAATGGAAAGGATTTTTTTGTATTGAGAAAAAACAGTGTTTTTCATAAGTTCTATTATAACACTGCCGTACTTGCCCGGTCTTATCTTGAAAGTTATAATATTTTATTGGAAAGTCTCATTTTCAGGAAGCGGGGGAGAACATGATCCGTAATGCGACACCGGAGGACGCAGATCGTCTTCTGGAGATTTATTCTTATTATGTATTAAACACTGCCATCACCTTTGAGATCGAGGTGCCCGCGGCATCGGAATTCCGCGGAAGGATCGAGAACATTTCTGCAAAGTACCCCTATCTGGTGCTGGAGGAGGAGGGGCGGATCCTCGGATACGCCTACGCCGGCGTTTTTAAGGGGAGAGCAGCCTACGACCACTGCGTGGAGACGACCATCTATCTGGACAGGGATGCCAGAGGAAAGGGCTACGGCAGGATCCTCTACGCTGCACTGGAGCAGGAGCTGAAAGCCCGCGGGATCCGCAATCTCTATGCCTGTATCGGGGATCCCATCGAGGAGGACGAATATCTGACGAAGGCCAGCGAGCATTTTCACAGCCGGATGGGATATACGAAGGTGGGAGAGTTCCACAAATGCGGACGCAAATTCGGCCGCTGGTACAACATGATCTGGATGGAGAAGTTCATCGCAGAGCACGAAGCGGCACAACATGAGGAAAAATGAGCATTAACGCGGGGAAAATGAGACTCCGCGTGCCCCGCGCTGTGGTATCATAGGGAGCGGAGGGAGCTGCCAAGTGAAAAACAAGGAAGTCTACAGAAAAATCCGAAAAACCAATACCTGGGGGAATCTGATCTCCCTGCTGGTGTTTTTTTCCGTCACCATGATGCTGATCGTGATCACTGCCGTGGCGTTTCTGAACTACATGGTGGAGGCCAAGCTGATCGCACAATACCAGACATTTCAGACCTATGCCGCCATGAGTGAGGATGCCATCGGGAAGGACGCTGAGCAAAAAACACTGTTTTCCGGGCTGGACCGGAGCGGGTATGACTATCTGATCCTGGATGAGAACGGGGCGGTCCTGCACAGCTGTGGGGAGGACACCAGAGACTCGGAAGCCATTCAGGCCAGACTCGGTTTCCTTTCGAGAAAGCTGATGGTCTACAAGGATCGGGATCAGACCTACCTCAACGTGGGCGACAGCGGGTACATCAACGTGGAATACACCAGGATCATGGACTGGTTCCGTGCCACGAATGAGCGCATGGACGACCTGGCAGCGGAGAATCCCGGCCTGTTCATTTCCGTCATGACCGGCGATGAGCCTATGGAAGATGACAACACCGGACACTTTGAGGATTCCTTCGAAACCTCGGGACAGGGCGTGCTTTTTCCTTATTCCGCCACAACGGAGATCGACGGAGAGATCCTGAAAGCCACGGAAGAGCTGAAAGCGCCGCTGTGGATGGGCCTGCCCATTGGCGAGACGGGCTGTGTCTTTGTGGGGAAATCCTACTTTAGCCTGGATATGAACGAGATCACACTGTTCCTGGAGGTCGCCGGTTTCCTGGTCATCATCGTCGTGATCATGATCCTGGTGCTTCTGGGCATCTCCATCTCCGGGATCCGCCGCCAGCGCCGTGTCGTGAACTATTTCTTCACAGATCCCGTCACGGTGGGACACAACCAGATGTATTTCCAGATCAAGGGTGAGCAGATGCTCCGGAAGAGCCGGTATAAGACCGTCGGATTTGCCGTGGTGAATCTGGTCTTTGTCAATTACCGGAACTATGTGGTCTGTCACTCCGTTGCCCAGGGAGAGCTGCTCCTGAAGCAGATCTATCAGGTGATCGGTAAAAATATCCGTTCCAGGGAAATGGTGGCACATATGTCATCTTCCGACTTCGGCCTGCTCCTGCGCTATGACAATCAGGAGAACCTTCGGATGCGTCTGGAGGGACTGATCCGGCAGATAGAGAGCGTGGATCCCGGTCATAATTTTGCCTTCCAGGCAGGCGTGAGCCTGATCGAGGTGAAGCGGAACGATTCCGGGAAGGCACTGCACAGACATCGCCTGGATCTCTCGGAGGAGTACAACAATGCCTGCACTGCCCGTTCCGTCATGGCGGATTCCGAGGATTCCGGCATTGCCTTCTTTGATGAGAAGATCGTGGCGGACCGCCGCTGGCAGGATGCGGTGATCGAACGGCAGAAGAGTGCGGTGGCAAATGAGGAGTTTAAGGTCTATTACCAGCCCAAGTACAGTCCCGTGACCAACCGGCTCTCCGGCGCGGAGGCACTGATCCGCTGGCAGAGCCCGGATCTGGGATTTGTGACCCCGTATAAATTCATTCCGATCTTTGAGAAAAACGGGTTTATCACGGAGATCGACCATTATATGATCTCCCATGTGGCGCGGGATCAGAAGCGCTGGCTGGATCAGGGCTATGAATGTGTCCCCGTGTCCGTCAATGTCTCCAGAGCGCATTTTATCGAGAGTGATCTGGCGGAGCAGATCCGGGATATGGTGGATGCGGAAGGATGTCCCCATCACCTGGTGGAAATCGAGCTGACGGAGAGCGCCTTCTTCGATGACAAAAAAGCCATGATCGATACCATCACCAGGCTGAAGGAGTACGGATTCGCCGTTTCCATGGATGATTTCGGAGCGGGGTATTCCTCCCTGAATTCCCTGAAGGATATGCCGCTGGATGTGCTGAAGCTGGATGCGGAGTTCTTCCGGGGAGGCGCCGGTGACAGAGGCCAGATCGTGGTCTCCGAGGCCATCCGCCTTGCCAAGAGCCTGAACATGCGCACGGTGGCGGAGGGCGTCGAGATTGCGGAGCAGGCAGACTTCCTGGCAGCGGAAGGTTGTGACATGATCCAGGGGTATTTCTACGCCAAGCCAATGGAATCCGGGGACTACGAGGAGAAGATGAAAGCGGGTTATCTGGACCCGAGAGAAAAGACGGAAAACTGATCTGCCCATAGGACCGGTTGAAAGAATAAAACCCGCCTGCGAACGAGAGTTCCGGGCGGGTTTTTTCGTGCATTTCGGGTGCGGATCCGGGATTGGATGATGACAAAAATCCGTCAAAAAAGTATAATTTTTCTGTATCAATTCCCTGAGGCAGTCGCTATTCTTGTAGGGTATCGGGTGCTTCGAAACAGTGCCCCTTTTGGAAACGCAGTTTTTTATCGGAGGTATTGCAATGGATAATTTTACTTTCTATTCCCCTACGTTCTTTGTATTCGGTAAGGACACGGAAAATGAGGCAGGACAGTATGTGAAGCAGTTCGGAGGATCAAAGGTACTGATCCACTACGGCGGACAGAGTGCGAAAAAATCCGGTCTTCTGGACAGAGTCGGTGCGTCCCTGGATGCGGCAGGCATCCCCTATGTATCCCTGGGCGGCGTCAAGCCCAATCCCAGGAGCGGGCTGGTGTATGAAGGCATCGACCTGTGCAGGAAGGAAGGCGTGGATTTCGTTCTGGCAGTGGGCGGCGGCAGCGTCATCGACTCTGCGAAAGCCATCGCGGCAGGCGTCCAGTACGACGGGGATTTCTGGGATTTCTACAGCGGTAAGGCGCACATTGCGCGGGCGCTTCCCGTGGGAACGGTGCTGACCATCGCGGCAGCAGGGAGTGAAGGAAGCCCCGATTCCGTCATCACAAAGGAAGAGGGCATGTTCAAGCGGGGTACCGGCAGCAATGCCATCCGTCCCCGTTTCAGCATTCTGAATCCCGCACTGACCCAGACCCTTCCGGCCTATCAGTCGGCAGCAGGCATCACGGATATCATGGCACACCTCTATGAGCGGTATCTGACCAACACGAAGGAAGTGGAAGTGACGGACCGCATGATCGAGGCGCTGCTGCTTACCATGAAGCATGAGGGCCCCCGTGTCATCGCAGATCCCAATAATTACGATGCGAGAGCAAATATCATGTGGGCGGGGATGATGGCGCACAACAATTCCTGCGGCGTCGGCCGGAGCCAGGACTGGAACAGCCACAACATCGAGCACGAGCTCTCCGCACTCTATGACTGTGCCCACGGTGCAGGTCTGGCAGTGACCATGCCTGCAGTGTTCAAATATGTGATGAACCATGATGTGATGCGTTTTGCCAAGGTGGCAGTCCGCGTCTGGGGATGCCAGATGGATTTTGACCATCCCGAAGTCACCGCGCTGGAGGGCATCGAAGCCTTCCGCAGGTTCCTGATCGATCTCGGCATGCCTTCCAATTTTGCAGAGCTGGGTGCGAAGGAAGAGGATATCCCGAAGCTGGTGGAGGTCCTGTGCCACGGCGACGGACGGACGGGCAGCATCAGCGGATTCGTGGAGCTGTCCGAGGAGGACTGCACGAAGATCTATCAGATGATGGTTTGACGGTGTTCCCGGAGCACTGCTCCGGAGAGGATGTGGTGAAGATATGAAGATTTACGATATTGCCCAGGAAGTTTTCAGCTGTGCGGTGTATCCCGGAGATCCGGTGCCGGAGCGGTTTGAGATCCTGAAAAAAAGTGACGGTGCTGTCTGTAACTTAAGCGGCTTTCAGATGTGCGCACACAATGGGACCCATGTGGATGCGCCCTATCATTTCATCGACGGCGGAGACACCATCGACGAGGTGCCTCTGGAGAAGTTCATCGGCTACGCCTTCGTGAAGGAATTTGCCGGAGACATCGGCGCAGAGGACGCGGAGCGGATCCTGCAGGAGGCCCGCGCGGCGGAGGAGGCTTCCGGAAAGGAAGGGGCTGCCACCCGGATCCTGATCAAGGGCAAGGCGACGCTGACAGAGGCTGCCGCCAAGGTCATGGCACAAAACAAGATCCTGCTCTACGGCAATGAGTCCCAGACCGTGGGACCGGAGGACGCACCGCTTTTGTCCCATATGGCGATGCTCAGTGAGAAGGTCGTACTGCTGGAGGGAATCCGCCTGGGAAATGTCCCGGAGGGTGTGTACTTCCTGAATGCAGCCCCCTTAAATCTGGGTTATTTTGACGGATCTCCCTGCAGAGCCGTGCTGATCGAAGGAATGTGACCCAAGGGCAGAACCGGGTGGATTGCGGTCGAAAGAGCAAGGAGAAGAGCGACAACGGACCAGTGAGGAAACGAAAATGAGATTGGGAACATCCAGCCCGCTCCGGCATGAAACCCCGGAGGAATGGGCGGAAAATCAGGTAAAACTGGGGTGCAGAGCGGTGAACTTCCCGCTGGGCTGCAGCGACCCGGAAGAGCGGATCCTCGCCTACAAAAAAGCGGCGGAGGAGCATGATCTGCAGATTGCGGAAGTGGGGATCTGGCGCAATGCGCTGTCCCCGGATCCGGAGGAGCGGCGCCGCAATATGGACTATTGCGTGGGACAGCTTCGACTGGCGGATTTCCTGGGTGCCAGATGTGCCGTCAATGTGGCGGGGGCTTTCGGTCCCATCTGGGACGGCGCCTATAAGGAAAATTTCTCCGAAAGAGCCTGGACTGAGACCGTTCACATGGTTCGGGAGATCATTGACAGAGCGGATGTAAAGAACACCTATTTTACGCTGGAGCCCATGCCCTGGATGATTCCCACGGGACCGAAGGAGTATCTCAGACTCCTGGAAATGGTGGAGCGGGATCGCTTTGCGGTGCACATGGACATCATCAATATGATCAACTCCGCGGAGCGGTATTTCTACCCGGAGGAATTCCTGCAGGAAGTGGCGGAGACCCTGGGCAGCAGGATCCGGAGCTGCCATATCAAGGATGTGCATCTGAGTGAGTCCTTCACCTTCCGTCTGGAGGAATGTGCTCCGGGGAAGGGAGAGTTCCCCCTCCGGGCATACGCGGAAGCGATGCATCGCATCGATCCGGAGATGCCCATCATCCTGGAGCATCTGGATACGGATGAAGAGTACATTACGTCCATGGGTTATCTGAAGGAGGTATTGCATGGGATATGAGAGAGTTTCCGACGCAAATGTCATAACGCAGCAGTACATGGATTCGATCCTCATTGAGCAGAAGCTCATCGGCTCTACGCTGGCGGATCTGTCCGTGGAGTGGTACGGCGAGACCTTTTCCATGCCCATTCTGACGCCGGCCTTTTCCCATCTGGGGCAGTACGGCGGCCGCAGTCTCACGGGCCTGGAGGAGTACTCTGTCGCAGCGAAGAACCTGAACATCCTGAACTTCTGCGGGATGATGGAAAATGATATGTTCCGCCGGATCGTGGACACCGGAGCCAAGACCGTGCGGATCGTTAAGCCTTACGCCGACGCCGGGAAGGTGCGGGATCAGTTCGCCTTCGCGGCTGATGCGGGCGCTTTCGGTATCGGTATGGACATCGATCACATCTTCGGTACGAACGGAATGGATGTGGTGGTCGGCGAGGAGATGGCGGTGCAGACCGATGATATGCTCCGCTCTTACGTGGAGATGACGGACCTGCCCTTTGTGGTGAAGGGGGTCCTGAGCGTGGACGATGCGGTCAAATGCGCGGACATCGGGGCAAAGGGCATCATCGTCAGCCATCATCACGGACGCATGCCCTATGCGGTGCCGCCCATGATGGTCCTTCCCGATATCGCGAAAGCCCTGGAGGGCAGGGATGTAAAGATCTTTGTGGACTGCGGTATCGAGAGTGGCGCGGATGTCTACAAGGCACTGGCACTGGGCGCGGACGGCGCGGCAGTGGGCCGCTCCATGATTCCTTCCCTGGAGGCAGAGGGTGCGCCGGGTGTGGAGGCGTTCTTCCGGCGTCTGGCGGGAGAGCTGCGTTTTCTCATGAGCAATACGGGCTTTGCGTCTCCTGTGGAAGTGGACGATTCGGCTCTCTGGTTTCTGTAAGCTTTTTGGAAAGAAATGGTAGGAACGGACGAATGAAAATACAATGGAAAAGAGTGGGGATGTCCCTCTTTGGCGTCATCATCTGCGCCATCAGCGTGGGCATCTTCAAGATCGCCGCGCTGGGTGTGGATCCCTTTCAGGCCTTTATGGCGGGACTGGATGATCTGATCCCCATCGGCTTCGGTACCTTATATGTGATCACCAATGCGGTGCTCTTGCTTTTTGCCCTGGTATTTGACCGGCATTACATCGGCATCGCCACCTTTATCAACCTCTTTTTGCTGGGGTATATCACACAGTTTACCTATCAGTGGCTGCAGACGTGGATCATCGAGCCTTCCATGGGCGTGCGGGTCCTGTGCCTTATCATCGGCGTGGTGATCATCTGCTTCGGCTCCGCTTTCTATATGACGGCGGATCTGGGTGTGTCCACCTATGACGCGGTGGCGCTCATCATCGTGAACACCTGGAAGAAGGGGAAGTTCCAGTATGTCCGCATCCTCACGGATCTGGCCTGTGTGATCCTGGGGGTGGTGCTCTTCCTGCTTTCCGGCGGAAGCGCC
>JAILAF010000137.1 GCA_024681775.1 Lachnospiraceae bacterium | reverse complement strand
AGGATTCTGGGACGACTGCGCTCCGCAATGTAAAACCACTGGGGCGTGGAATAGGTCTCGCAGGGGAAGCCTCTCAGTGCAGGGGGACCCTTTTGGATGAGAAGTCCCAGGGTGCCTACGGGAACTGCCCGCCCCATGGATTCGGAAATGCTGCGGAACATTGGATAGCACCAGAAGTCCGTGCAATAAGCGCCTCCCACCGTTGTCTCCGGATTTCCTTCCGTCAGGAACAGGAGCGTGGGGATGCCCTCCGCAGAGGCAGTGAGCGCTTTCTCGGGATCCGTTGTGACGGTGACGACGGAGGCGTTCTTTTTCCTGCGGGATCCGCTGCCGGAAAAGGCAATCACCAGGCGGTCTACGGGCTCCAGAGGAGGATAGGCCGTAAACTCACAGTTCTTCTGCGTCAGAACACTGCCATCCTCTCCCATGAGCCAGAAGGAGAGGGTATAGGTTGCAACGGAATTGACTACGCTGTCATTTTCAACGAATGGATTTTCCGCGGATGTATGGTTCGTGGCGGCTGCCGCAGGAATGGCAAATTCCAATGTTCCAAGTTTGTTCCTGCCTCTTTCTACCGTGATCTCCAGGGACAGTTCCTGCAGGGATTTTCCGGTCTGTTTTTCCGCAAACTCCACGACGAGAACGGCACCCTTTGCAGGAAGTTCCTTTCGATACCATGCCAGGGAC
Source organism: Lachnospiraceae bacterium (assembly GCA_024681775.1). Classification (GTDB taxonomy): domain Bacteria; phylum Bacillota; class Clostridia; order Lachnospirales; family Lachnospiraceae; genus AC2028. Next base: position 45,847 of record JAILAF010000137.1, on the reverse strand, counting down.
AGATCAACGGTAAGGGTGCTGCCCATTTCAAGGATGTAGGAAGGGAAGGAGGGCAGCAGGACCACGTCGCCGCAAAAGCGCCGCCATTCCTCCGGGGTGATCAGACCTTTGTTTTCCAGAAGGGCGTTTAAGGGCCCCACCAGAGCGGTGCCCTGTCCTGCAAAATCCTGGAGATCCAGTATCTGAAAGCCGGCCAGCTCCCGGGACCGCAGGGCGCTTTCCAGCTCAGCACGGTAACAGTCCATGGCGAGGGCACCGGAAGCACGAAAGAAGTCATCCGCCAGATCTCCCATGCCGGCATCTTCCAGGCGCTTCCGGAAGATCTCCAGATTGCGGGGCTTTAGGGGTCCCGTATAGTCGGGGATCTCGGAATAGTCGGGATACACCACGTACTGCCCGATCTCGTGACTGATGACCGGAACCTCCGGGATCAGCTCGGCAGTTTCGCTTGCCTTTACCTCCTTGACGCCGGTGCCGAACTGGATCTGCACGGTCTCTTCTTCGTCGGCTGCGGTTTTGATCTGCAGCCCGTTCCCGGGCACAATCGCTTCATCATAACTGTGCGCCGTTCCGGGGGCGTCCGTCTGGATGTGTCCCAGAGGCGCGTCGCACATGGCGTAGGATCCCCGGATCAGCCGGTCCCTGCCGAAGCGCACGCCGCTGAAGAAATCGTCGTGGGGCTGGATATTGGGCATGAACTGAAAATTGTTGGAGCCCTGGGAAAAGAGGATCCCGGGGAAGGCCTCGTGGTAGCCTGCCAGGAGCTCGTCCAGCGCTGCGGGATTCCCCCACAGTTCATTTCCCATGGTCATCATGACGAAGGAGGGGTGATATGCGTAAGCAGAGAGGATGGCAAAGCCTTCCCCGGTAAGGAATTCCTGCTGCGCTGTCTGGTATCCTTCGTCCGTGGGGGCGTTCCAGGTCCCCCAGATCTCCAGCTCCGGCTGGTAGTAGAGACCCAGCAGGTCCGCTGCCAGGAAAGCGGCCTCCGGCGGAGTACAGGTGTGGCAACGGATATGATTGATGCCCCATTCCTTTGTCACTGCCAGTTCCTTCAGCCATCCTGCCAGGTTCATGGGCGCAAAGCCCAGCATGGGAAATTGCAGTCCGTGGTGGCGCCCCCGCAGGAAGGTCTCTCTTCCGTTGATGGAAAAATGCCTTCCTTCCGTATGAAAATCCTTTGCTCCCAGGTAGAGCACCAGGGACTCCTGGTTCAGATCCGCCTCTACGCGGAGGAGCACCGGATCCTCCTCGTCCCAGAGGGCATCCTCCGGCACCGGGATGGTAACCTGCAGCTCCAGCACGTCTTCTTCCGGGGTCAGCAGCTTTACTTTCGGGTCCGGGAGGGGGTCCCGGATCTCCAGATAGTTGTCGATGTCCGAAACGGTAAGGGCTTTTGCATCCTCCCGGATATCCGCCTTGTAACCGGTGATCAGGCGGGAGGAACCGGGCATTTTTCCGGACAGCCCCCGATCCGGGCTGCTTTGGCCGCGCGCCTCGGGGTCCGCTTCCAGCCACTTCGAATCCAGTCTGCAGGGCCGGACCGTGACCTTCGGCGGGGCTGACGGGAAGGCGGACCGGTCTCCGGCGAAGGAGACGGAGGAGAGGAAATCAAAGGAATAGACATCGCAAAGGACGGAGAGGGAGAGTTCCTTCCCCGGGCGTGCGGAAGAGGTCCGGACTTCCTTGATATGGGAGTGATAGACGGCGCTGAAGGACATTTCTCCCAAGATGCCGTTCCAGTTGGACTGGGTATCCGGGGAGGTCAGGTGCCCGCCGGGCACCACATAGCCGGTATTGACCACCAGGATGGTGAGGACGTGCTCTGCGCCCCCTGCCATCTGTAGCTGCTCCGTCAGGTCATAGTCGTGGGGCGTCGCCAGGCTCCTTTCGCAGCCTGCATAGATATGGTCCACCCAGACATGCGTGATGCGGCTCCGCTCCAGGTGCAGGAAATAGTGGAGGTCCTCCCGCACCGCCGTCAGCACCACCTTCCGACGATACCATGCGCAGCCCTCAAACAGGTGGGCATCCGTCAGAAAGCCGGTCTCCGCCTTCGGGTTCTCCGGGCCTTTCCCCGCCGAGGATGTGGTGCCGGGCAGCGTGATACTGTCCTTCCCAAACGCACCCGCCTGCTCCAGCTCCTTCAGCCGCTCCGAGAAAAACGCCCCGTTCTCAGCCTTCCCCTCGGGGCATTCCTCCATGTACAGCTCCCATTCCCCCGCCAGATCTATCTTTATCAAACTATTCGTTATCAGCATGCTTTCTCCTCCATACTACCGTCAGTGTAACTTATTTGTTCGTTGTATAAAAGTCCATAAATTGTAGAGTTTTCGGTCGGCCGGTCGGCTCAAATTTGTCCCCGTCGGCCTCTGGAGCAGCCCTTTTTCGTCTAAATACAAAAATCCGAGCCGCCGGCCGTGCGATCGACATAAAAAGAAAGACGCCCTCTCGGGCGTCTTTCCCCACTAAGGAGGGTAAAGTTTGAATGAACACGCTCATATGCGATTCCTTCAAACAAAAGGGCTGATTTTGATCCGGCGATCAGAGTGCCTGCTCCGGATCCTCGTAGTAGATCTTCACCTGAATGTTCTGATTGTAATCCCCGAAGCCCTCTCCGAAGATCGTCAGTCCGCCGCAGTTCGCCGTATCCTTTGGCACAGCCAGCTTCAGATCCAGAGAGCTGTTGTAGTCCAGGCGCAGATCCTGCAGGGTGACATCCGAGAGCTTGTAGGTGCCGTCCATGAAGGTGCCCTCGTCGTTGATCACCAGCGTTTTCAGCAGGCCGTACTGGTTCAGCAGCTCCGGCCACCAGGCGGGAGAAAGGATCCCGTGGCGGGCACCGAAGTCTCCGGGGCTGATCCATTTTCCCAGGAGAATGTCATTGATATAGAAGTAAATGTCGCTGGGATAGTCCTCATTGAACTCAGGGCACTCCGAGGAGATCTCCAGGGATATCTGGATCTCGGTGGCCTTCTGCCCCGCCCGCAGACGGTTCGGCAGATTGTAGGTGATGCTTCCGTAGCCGATCCAGAGGATGCCGGCCTTGAAGCGCTCCGGATAGGAGAAGACCTTCGGATTGTCCAGGTCACCGATGATGTACTCCGTGGTGGCCAGGCCGCAGGTGGGATGCACATCCGCTGCGGAGAAATACCCCACGGCAATGCTGTCGTTGTAGCAGCTCCTGGAGCTTGACCTTGCTTTGGGAGACAGATCCACGATCATACGGTCGCAAACGGGATGCACCAGCTTCATGACGCCCCGCTTCCCGGAGGTGGTCTGGATCGATACCAGGCCTGCCGCTTCCAGCTTCCCCACGTGCATGGAGATGGCGCTGTTGGTAACGTCCAGCCGCTCTGCCAGGTCGTTCATGCTCAGATTCTCGTCTTCATAGATCATTTCCATGATACGAAGTCTGACAGGCGTGCTTAAGGCCTTGAAGACTTCCTCCGCATCACTGAGTGAATGCAGGTACAGCATGTCGGGTCCCCCTTTCGGATGTAACGGTAAAGGTGAAACGAAAAGTGAAATAAATAACAATCCAGGAACAGACCGCCAAAACTGCGGATTCAACTCAAAAGTTGACTAATTCACTTTTCGATTCAAAAGAAGTATAGAATTTTGTCATAAAATTGTCAATATACTTAAAGGATTAAGGAATCTTCTTCGTCAAAGTGCACAAAAACGCCCCTTTCTTTTCTAAATGCGAACTTCCTAAACTTCATTGAAATTTAAAACATCGTAGTGTATCCTTTGAATTAGAATTAAGTAAAAACCGAAATGGTTAAGCCAAAAGTGAAATAAAAGTTTCGGGAGGATCCCATGACATCCAAAGCACGGAGAGGATTTCATAAATTAACGGCCCTGGCCCTGACAGCTGCAGTTTCTCTGTCGGGGATCTCCGCATTTCCGGCAGTGACCAGGGCAGCGGATGCGGGGGCTGACGGGGCTGCGTCCGTCGCCGGTGAGGAAGGATACGGTACCGAGCGTCTGAGTACCAATTATACCCATGTCAGCGCGCTCTATACGGCTTCCGACTACCGGGGGAGTGAGGTGCTTCTTCCTATAGAAGATGCGCTGGACGCAGACAGCGCCTCCTTCCTGACGGATGACAATCACGGGTATGGCTCCCGGGTGGCTTCCGTGGCCCACGGCGATACCCTGACACTTACGGCGGAGGTACCGGAGACGGCGCTGTATTATCTGAGTTTTGATTATCTTTCCTATGATGATTCCATTCTGCCCATCGAGTTTTCCCTTCAGGTGGATGGAGCTTATCCCTTCTACGAGACCAGGAGCCTTTCCTTTGAGACCACCTGGGTCTCCGAGGGGGACTACGACCTGGACCGCTACGGCAATGAGATCGTATCCCTGCCGAACAAGCTGATCCGCTGGGAGAGCAAGTGCCTGGGAGACGCCAGTTACCGCTACTCCGAGCCCTTAAAGCTTCAGCTGGAAGCTGGGCCCCACACTTTCACCATAGGGATTCAGGAAGGCACCTTGCTTCTCGGGGATCTGACCCTGAAGGCACCTGCCACCGTTCCGGCTTATACCGGCTCCGAAAAGGCAGAAGGCGATGCCCTCATCGTCATCGAGGGTGAGGACTTCCATGAGCGGAACGATTCCTCCATTCATGCCACCGGCGAATACGATGCTTCCCTTTCTCCGCTGTCTGCGAAGGAGACCGTACTCAACATCGTGGATGAGGAATCTTTCGATACCGCGGGAATGACCATCACCTATTCCTTCTCGGTGGAACGGGCTGGTTACTACTATATAGGAATGAATTACCGCCAGTCCGAGAAAAATGACTTCCCCGTTTTCCTGGATGTGCGCATCGACGGAGAGATTCCCAATACCGCATTTCAAAGCTATGCGCTGCCTGCCTCCACCGGATTTTCCACCGGGACCTTCACGGACGGAGAGGGAAGCAACCTCAGCGTCTATCTGGAGCCGGGCGAGCACCTGATCTCCCTGACCATCAGCGATGACAATCTCCGCTACGCACTGGAAGCGGTGGACGAGATCATGAGCGGCATCAGTGATCTGTCCCTGGAGGTTACGAAGGTCGCAGGCACCAATAAGGATAAATACAGAGATCTGAAGCTCACCAGATACATCCCCGGCCTGGAGGATCAGCTCCGGTCCTGGGTGGACCGGCTCTACGAGATCACGGAACAGGCGCAACCCTTTGTGAATGCCCGGTCCCCCGAGGATGTGGCAGCCTTTTCCTACCTGCTACTGGCAGCGGATCAGCTGCAGACTCTGGCGGAGGAGCCCAACGAGCTGGTGTACCGCGTGGATGAGCTGGCGACCAGTACCAATTCCATCAACACCCGCATCGCCAATTTCGTGGATCTCATCGGCGACAGCAAGGTGGCCATCGACCGGATCTACATCTATCAGGAGGGAGCAAAGCTTCCGAAGGGCCTCGGGTTTTTCAAGGGGATCGGCATGAACCTTTCCCGCTTTGTGAATTCCTTCTTCGGGCAGTCCTATTCCGTCAGCAGTGCGGATAAGAGCCATGTGCAGGTCTGGGTGAACCGTCCCCGCCAGTATGTGGAGATCATGCAGAAGATGATCGATGAGGACTTTACGCCGGAGACCGGCATCGAGGTGGACCTGTGCCTCATGACCGACGCCCAGAAGCTGATCCTTTCCAACGCTTCCGGCGACACCCCGGACATCGCCACCGGCATCAACTACTCCATCCCCTTCGATCTGGCCATCCGCGGAGCGCTGGTGGACCTGACGAAGTTTGACAATTATAAGGAAGTCTTCGGCCGGTACAATGACGGGCTCATCGTTCCCTCCATCGTGGGGGACGGCCTCTACTCTCTGCCGGAGACCATGAATTTCTACGTGCTGTTCTATCGCACGGATGTACTGGAAAAGCTGGGCCTGGAGGTGCCGGACACCATGGAGGAGCTCATCTCCATGCTGCCGGATCTGCAGATGAGAGGCCTGAATGTGTACTATCCCACGGCCCCCATGTCAGCCATGCGAAATTTCCACGGCACCACCCCGCTGGTATTCCAGAACGGCGGACGCCTTTACGGCGAGACGGCGCTGGACATCGAGCTGGACAGCGAGGCTACGGTGAACGGCTTTACGGAGCTTACCGAGCTCTTCACCCTCTATGATCTGCCGGTGGATGTGCCCAATTTCTACCAGCACTTCCGGAACGGCGACCTGCCCATCGGCATCGCGGATTTTAACTCCTACAACCTGATCCTGAACGCGGCACCCGAGATTGCCAATTCCTGGAACATCTCGCTGGTGCCGGGCACCGAGAATCCCGAGACGGGAGAGATCCTTCGCTATATGTCCGGCGGCGCGGAGAGCACCGTGATGTTCACCTCCGATGACGAGAGAGAGCAGCGTGCCTGGGCCTTCATGGACTGGTGGTCCGGCGCTGACGTGCAGGCGGAGTTCGGACAGAGACTCCAGATCCTCTACGGCGATGAGTACATCTGGCCCACCGCCAACCTGGAAGCCTTCGCTGATCTGCCTTATCCTACTTCCGACAAGGATGTCATTTTGGAACAGGCACAGTTCATCCTGGAAGCCCCCAGACTCCTGGGCAGTTACATGATGGAGCGTGAGACCAGCAATGCCTACAACGACATCGTGGTAAACGGTGAGACCATCCGGTCCCGTATCGATGAAGCGGTAAAGACCGTGAAGCGTGAGACGGAGCGGAAACTGGAAGAGTTCGAATACATCGATGCGGACGGTAATGTGCTGAAAGAGTATGTCACACCTTCCGTTGCAAAGGTGCGGGAGATCCTGGAACGGTAGGAGCCCCTACAGAATCATCGGACAGACAAGGAAAAATCCATGCAGACAAAATCGAAAGTCGGAAACAGAATGCATTCCAACAAAAACGGGTACCTCTTCGTTTTGCCCTATGCACTTCTGTTCATCATCTTCATACTGGCCCCCGTGGTCATGGCAGTGATCCTGTCCTTCACGAATTTCAACGCCATCCAGTTCCCGCGGTTCGTTGGATTCCTGAACTACATTAACCTGCTGACCAGCGACGAGGTGTTCATGAAGTATGTGCTCCCCAACACCGTCAAGTATGCGCTCATTGTCGGTGTGGGAGGATATATCCTTTCCTTCCTTTTAGCTTGGGGGCTTTCCAATCTGACCAAAGCCCCCAGAACGGTATTTGCGCTGATCCTCTACTCCCCCAGCATGACTACGGGTGTGGCCATGAGCGTCCTCTGGAAGATCATGTTCACCGGTGACCAGACCGGTTACCTCAACAGCTGGCTGATGGATATCGGCGTTATCAACGAGCCTGTGATCTGGCTCACCAATGTGGACTTCCTGCTCCCCATCGTCATCCTCATCGGACTCTGGAGCAGCATGGGTGTGGGCTTCCTCTCCATCCTGGCAGGCCTTTTGAATGTAGACGAATCGCTCTACGAAGCGGCTGCCATCGACGGCGTGAAGAACCGTTTCCAGGAAATGATCTATGTGACCATTCCCAGCATGAAGCCCCAGATGCTCTTTGCAGCGGTGATGCAGATCGTGGGAGCCTTCCAGAACGGTACCATCGCGAGCCTCCTGGCCGGCAACCCGACACCGGGATATGCGGCGCAGCTCATCGTCAACCACATCGAGGACTACGGCTTTATCCGTTATGAGATGGGTTACGCGGCCGCCGTTTCCGTGGTACTGCTGCTCATCGTTCAGGCCTTTTCGGTGCTCTCCAACCGCCTCTTCGGAGAGAGGGATTAAAGGAGATTCTCATCACGGAGGAGAAAAAATGGCTGCTTACAGAGGACACCGGATGAATCCGGACAAATTCGATAAGGGACAGATCAAGATCTACCTCCTGGTCCTGCCCATGGTGCTGCTTTGCGGACTGCCCATCATCTTCATCATCTTCCACGCCTTTAAGCCCATGGAAGAGCTCTTCGCATTCCCGCCGAAGTTCATCACCACCCACCCGACCCTGGACAATTTCCGGAAGCTGATGAAGGCTTCCAGGGCTGCCGGGATCCCCATGAGCAAATACGTGTTCAACAGTATCTTCATCACGGTTGTGGTGGTGGCCGGGTCCCTGCTTTTTTCCACCATGGCTGCCTACTCCCTTTCCAAACTGAAGTTTAAGGGCAGGGAGCTGATGATGCAGATCAACCAGATCGCCCTCATGTTCGTGGCGGTGGCCGTCATGATCCCCAGATATCTGGTGGTGAACAAGCTGGGCATGATCGACACCTACTGGGCGGAGATCCTTCCTCTCATCGCCCTTCCCGTCTCCCTCTTCCTGATCAAGCAGTTCGTGGATCAGGTGCCGGATTCCCTCATCGAGGCGGCCTACATGGACGGGGCGAAGGAATGGCAGATCTACTGGAAGATCATCGTCCCCATGATCAAGCCTGCCATCGCAACGGCGGCCATCCTGGTATTCCAGCAGGTCTGGACGAACCTGGAGACCTCAAATTATTACATCAACGATGACTCCTTAAAGAGTCTGGCCTTCTACATGAACACCCTGACCTCCACCACCACTACCAACACCGTGGCAGGACAGGGCGTGGCGGCTGCGGCCTCCCTGATCATGTTCCTGCCCAATCTGATCCTTTTCTGTATTTTGCAGAAAAACGTCATGAACACCATGGCACACTCCGGCATCAAGTAAGCCCGCCGGCCCCAAAAACGATGAATCCCTCTAGGAGCAAACAGTCACTATGAAAAAAGCTGCAGGAAACAATCGCAGATGGCAAAAAAGGCTCTTGGCCGGCGCGCTGGCAATGGGGCTGCTGGGCGGCATTTTTGCCGAAGGCAACTCCTTAAAGGCTACCGCGGATGCCCCCTACAAGTCCTATACCGTGGACGGCTACGGCTCCGTCACAGAGACCCAGACCGCCTATCTTCCCTACAAGACCATCACCAAGATCGGGGATGAGACACTGCTTTCTCCCACGGACTTCTGTCTGCTGGAGGACGGCACCATGTACGTGCTGGACAGCGGCAACGGGAGAGTGGTGATCTCGGATCCCGAGGGGGAGTTCCTGGGCTCCTTCGGCGAAGGAACGCTGGTGACGCCTCGGGGCATCTTTGTCACGGAGGATCGCATCACCTATGTGGCGGATCGGGATGCCAAGCAGATCTTCGTCTTTGACGAGAGCGGTGCGCTGATCCGTTCCTACGGAAGACCCGATGTACCCATGTACGGCGAGACCCAGGATTTTCTTCCGCTGAAGATCGTGGTGAACAGTTCCGGCACCATGTACATCGTCTGTGAGTCCAACACCAACGGTATCGTGGAGATCAGTCCCGTGGAGGACGGAACCTTCCTGGGGTACTTCGGAACCAACGCTACCGATGCCAATATCTGGACCCTCATCTGGAGAGCATTGCTCACGGATGCCCAGCGGGCAAAAATGCGGTCCAACATCCCTTCCACGCCTGACAATATGGCCATTGACGAGAAGGGCATCATCTACACCGTCACCAGAGGAGAGGGCCAGGAGGTCTTAAAGCGCCTGAACATTGCAGGTGTCAACATGATCGAGCCCGACACCACCGACACCACTCCCGCTGCCGTTGCGGTGGGCAATCACGACAACTGCTTCGTGGTATCCCAGCAGGGATTTGTCTACGAATACAACAATGAAGGCGATCTGCTCTTTGTCTTCGGCGGCAAAGATGACGGACAGTCCCGCATCGGTCTGGCTTCCAAGGCGGAGGCCATCCAGGTGGGAAGCGATGACAAGCTCTACATTCTGGATTCCGACAAGGCCCAGATCCAGGTCTACGAGCCCACGGAGTTTACCGACTATCTCCACGAGGCGCTCTACCTCTTCTCCAAGGGCCGCTACACCGAGAGTAAGGTTCCCCTGGGGAAGGTCCTGGAGATGAACAATCTCTTCGACTACGCCAACATGGCCATGGGCAAGGCACTTTATAAGGAAGAGGATTACGAGGGGGCGTTGAAGTACGCCCGCCTGGCCAAGGATCTGGACGGTTACTCCGATGCTTTCTGGGAGATCCGCAACGAATGGATCAAGCATCATCTCACTGCAGTGGTTTTGATCCTCCTGGGATTTTTCCTTCTCCGTGCCTGCATCCGGATGCTGGACCGGAAGAAGCATATCCTGGACACCCCCAGAGCTTTCCTTCGGAAGCTGGGTGAAAAGAAGTTGATCCGGGAACTCCGTTACATGTTCTACTTTATGCGACATCCCATCGACGGATGCTACGGCATCAAGCGGGAGGGCAGAGTTTCCGTTACGGCCGCCAACATCCTGCTGGCCATTGGCCTGGTCTTCTACATCATTAACCGGTATTTTTGCGGATTCCTGTTCAAGACCGTCCGGGAGGGCAGATTCGACGTCCTTTCCGACATCGGGATGGTCCTCATCGCAGCGGCGCTGCTGGTGGGATGTAATTACCTGATGTGCACCATCAACGACGGCGAGGGAAAGCTTAAGGATATCTACTGCGCCTTCATCTATTCCTTCAGTCCCTACCTGGTGATGCAGCCCTTCCTGTTCCTCCTGTCCCACGGCGTGACCTACAATGAGGAATTTTTCGTCCGTTTCGGAACCCTGGTCATGTTTGCATGGGTGGTGGTACTCATCGTGATCTCCGTCCGGGAGATCAACAATTACACCGTGGGAGAGACGGTAAAAATCCTGTTCCTGACGGCGTTTACGGTCCTGATCGTATGTCTCCTGGCCTTCATCCTGTATGTGCTCTGGGCGCAGGTCTTTGACTTCGTCGGATCCTTCGTAAGAGAGGTGGTGTATCGCATTGGCTCATAAGATCATGCAAAAGTTCATAAGCCTGCTGCTCTCCGCCGCCCTTGGAGCGGGGATCGTGGCCGGAGCCGCTCTTACCTTTGAACCCGCAGCCCTCCATGCAAGGGCAGCGGAGGAGATAGACGGTCACCGGTTCCTTACGGAAAATGACGGCTACCGCCTCTATCTGAAGGAGGAGGACCTGTCCCTGATCATCGAGGACAAGGCCACCGGCACCATCATGGAATCCGCCGTCAGTTACGATGACGGGAAAAACAATGACATCTGGCTGGGAGCCATGCGCTCCGCCGTGGTGCTGACCCTCATCAACAAAAGCGACGATACGCTCCAGGCGGACCTGCTGAACGACCAGGTGTCCAAGACGGTGACGACAAACGATCACGGCTTCACTGCAGAGCTTTACTGGAAGAAGTACAGTCTGGGATTTACCCTGGAGGTTGGCTTTGACAACAACGGCCTCACGGCCCGGATCCCGGAGTCTTCCATCCGGGAGGACAGCGAGCAGTACTTTATCGGCACCATCCGGATCTATCCCTTCATGGGCTACTCCTACCTGGACGACAAGGAGGGCTACATGCTGGTCCCCGACGGGAACGGCGCCCTGATTTACCTGGATGACAAGGAAGGACGGTATGCCAGCGGATTCTCCGGAACCATCTACGGAACGGACATCGGTTTCGAGGACTCCAAGGTGGAGACCCTCCTCTGGAACAGGTACAACACCATTGCAGACGCCGAGAAGGTGCTGGCACCGGTCTTCGGCATCGCCCACACAGGGGAAGGGATGGCCTTCCTGGGCATCGTGGAGGACGGCAGAGAACGGGCTGCTATCGAAGTGGTGCCCAACGGCGCCAGCGTGGATTACAACAGAGCCTACGCCAGGTTCGTGCTCCGCAGGCTCTACACCCAGCCCACCAGCAACAATTCCACCGTGGGATCCTTAAGGATCTGCGAGGCGGACCGGAGCCACAGCGACCTGCAGGTCCGGTTCCTGTTCCTCTCCGGTGAGGATGCAGACTATGTGGGCATGGCAGCGGCCTACCGGAACTATCTCCTGGGAAAAGGAGATCTGGAGATCCGGGAGGATACCTACAAGACCCGCATCGACTTCCTGGGAAGCGATCGCCAGAGCTGGGTCCTGGGCACCCAGGCGGTGGTCATGACCACCGTGGACGACATCAAAGAGATCTACGGAGATCTGCAGAGTGAGGGCATCACCGACATCCTCTCGGTCTACAAGGGATGGCAGAAAGGCGGCCTCTACAACCTGCCCCTGACGAGTCTTTCCGTGGAAAGCAAGCTGGGAGGCAAGGGAGATCTGAAGAGTCTGATGAACAGCCTTCAGGGAACGGATACGGAGCTGTATCTCTACGACAATGCGCTCCTCATCAACCCCGACGAGACCAATGCCACCTTCAATGTCATCAAAAAGGTGAACAAGCGGCGGTACGAATACACCACCTACAAGGATGTGTACGAGACCTTCTACTACCTGACACCCGCCAGGAGCAAGCTCCTCCTGAACCGTTTTGCGAAGAGCATCACCTCCGCGGGCACACCGAATCTGGCGCTGGCAGGCATTACCAACAACCTGTTTACCTACACCTACAGCACCGAGAAATACACGCGTTTCGACTGCGCTGCGGTGTACGCCGAGGCCATCGATGCGCTGGCTTCCGGGACGAACCTCCTGCTGGAGCAGCCCATCTCGGCTTACTGGAATGACACGAGTGTCTTTTTGGACATGCCGCTGTACACGTCCCATTACATCCTGGAGGATGAGAGCGTTCCCTTCCTCTCCCTGACCCTGAAGGGTGTGATGCCGGTCTACGCGGAATATGTGAATTTCGAAGCCAACGGACAGGAGTTTTTCCTGAAGATGATCGAGACGGGATCCTACCCCTCCTTCTATGTCACGGGGGCGGATTCCTCGGAGCTGATCTACACCAACTCCAACGATGTCTACAGCTCCAGATACGAATCCTACCGTGGCAGGATCCTGGAGTACACGGAGGTCTTCCGGGATCTGAGCAGCCGCACCGCCGGCGCCACCGTTACGGGCCACGTCATCGACGGAGACCTGCGGATCGTTACCTACAGCAACGGACTTAAGATCTATCTGAATTACGGCACTTCTCCCCGGACCGCAGACGGCGTGACGGTGGAAGGCATGGACTACGCGATAGTAGATTAATGGTCCGAAACCGAAGAGGTTAACATGAGCAAGCTGAAAGAGAAAAAAACACCCAGAGGAAAGCTGGGAAAACTGGAAAGGCGTCAGGAGAGGGCAGGATGGGCTTTCATATCCACCTGGCTCATCGGTACCCTGCTCTTTACCTTCATCCCCATGTGCGAGGCCTTCTACTATATCTGGTTCAAGATCAAGGTTCGCCGGGGGCTGGAGTTTACCTACATCGGCACCGGCAATCTCACCCAGATCTGGCTGGAGGATCCGGACTTCCTGCAGGGGCTGGTGACCTACGTCTGGCAGACCATCCTGGAGGTGCCCATCATCGTGGTCTTCGCTTTGATCATCGCCATGATGCTCAACGGCAAGATCAAAGCCAGGGGCTTTTTCCGGCTCATCTTTTTCCTGCCGGTGATCATCGTATCCGGCCCCGTGATGAACATGCTGGTGAGTGAGGGCGCTGCTTCCATCCCCGCCCTGAACACCCAGGCGGTGGTGAATGCCTTTGATACCTTTCTCCCCACCTCGGTGGCGGAGAGCTTGGGTTCCCTTTTCGGGAACATGATCATGATCCTCTGGTACTCCGGCGTGCAGATTCTGATCTTCCTGTCCGCGCTGCAAAAGATCGATCCCGGTCTGTATGAAGCGGCGAAGATCGACGGCGGTTCCCAGTGGGAGTGCTTCTGGAAGATCACACTTCCCACCATCAAGCCCATGATCCTGATCAATGCGGTCTACACCGTGATCTTCCTCTCCAGCAACGAGCAGAATGAGCTGATCGTCATGATCAAGACCACGATGTTCTCGGCAACGGCAGAAAGAGGCTACGGGTATGCAACGGCCATGGCATGGATCTACGCGATCATGGTAACGCTGATCGTCCTTCTGTTCTTCCTGCTGCTGGGTTCAAAGAAGGATGTCTACGATCGCATGGTAAAGAAGCGGCTCCGGGCGGAGAAGAAGGAGCGGCGGCTGGTGAAAAAGATAGAAAGGAGGTCCGCACGGAATGTCAAGAAACTCGAAAAAGCAAGAAAGAAGCGGAAGTACCACACCTACGACGGCTCAGGCGACTACTGATGCCGCGGGAAAAGCTTCCTTCCCGGATGCGGTGCTCCTTTGGATGAAAACGCATCTCACAAAAGAGAAGATACACCGTTTTCTCTTCGGCACGAAGGAAAAGCAGGGCTTCCTGAAGCAGTTCGTGGTCTACGCTCTGCTGATCGCCATCGGGTTCATTTATCTCTATCCGGTGATCAATATGTTCAGTACCAGTATGATGAACCAGAATGACCTGCTGGATTCCTCGGTCAAATGGATCCCCAGCACGTTCTACATTCAGAATTACATCGATGCGGGACGGAGCATGGATTTCTGGAGATCTTTCCTGAAGGGGATCGTCATCGCGGGGATCCCCACGGTCCTCAGCGTGGCTTCCTGCATGGTGGCCGGCTACGGCTTCGCCACATTTGAGTTCCGCGGGAAAAAACTGATGATGGCGTTGCTGCTCTTCAGCTACATCCTGCCCAGTCAGGTGACGATGATCCCCACCTACGTGCTCTACAGCAACCTGAAGATGACGGGTTCTCTCTGGGCCTTCATTTTTCCTGCAGCTCTGGGCAACGGACTGAACGCACAGATCTTCGTTCTGATCTTCTACCAGTTCTTCCGGCAGGTGCCGAGGGTGCTGATCGAGGCGGCGCAGATCGACGGCGCAGGGTATTTCAAGTCCTTTGTGCGGATCGCCATTCCTTCCGCCGGCCCGGCCATCCTGACGGTATTTCTGTTCTGCTTCGTATGGTACTGGAACGAGTCCTACCTAACGGAGCTCTATGTGAAGGGGATCGCAAGTACCAACAGTTTCTGGAACAACCTGGTGATCCAGCTGAAGGATTTCAACACGACCTACAGTGACCGGGTCTCCACGGGAGATGCGGCCACATCCTTAAGCGAGTCGGTCCGCATGGCGGCTACTTCGCTAACGATCCTGCCACTGCTGATCATGTACTTCTTCCTGCAGCGGCACTTCGTGGAGAGTATCGATCGGACGGGTATTACGGGCGAATAAAAAACTGGAATTGTCGCCCCTGTGTTTGCCCCCGGAATATCCCCCTCGGCATACGCTGTCGCCAGTTTCCTCGCGCATGCAGTAGCTTCATTAAGATAGCCTAATCGCTCGAAGCAGTGGCTTCTTCGCGAAGGCTATCTAAGTGAAGCCCGAATCGCACTTCGTGCGATATCGGACAGCTTGCAAAGTACGCAAGCCAAGGGCCGACGCTGCGGAATGTGCCTCGGTGGGATGATTCCGGGGACTAACCGGGGCTCGGATTCAACAAGAGATCCCAATCGCTCGAAGCAGTGGATTCTTCGCACAGTCAGGGCCACGACCGCAGATTCATTCCGGCGGGGGCCGTACCGGAGCGCCAGCACTTAACGAGCAGCCTGTCAGGGCTGCGAGTTTAGTACTGATGCGCGAGGATATAGGCGGGAGCGGAGCCCCCGCGGAAGAATCTGCGGGTGGGGCCCGCCACTTAGTCAGAAAATAAACAACATCACGAATCTAACCCTCATGTGGGGATGGAGATAAGAAAAGGAGGATATCTATGAAAAAGAAGTTACTCAGCGCATTGCTTGCAGTCTCAATGATCTTCGGCCTTGCAAGCTGCGGATCCGGCGGTTCTTCCGATGGAGGAAGCGGCGGAGACGGTGCGGGTGCCGACGGCACCACCACCGACAAGATCACCCTCACCTACTGGCACTACGAGGATGAGGACATGATCAACACCCTGGCTGAAAAGTTCATGGTGAAGTACCCCAACATCAAGGTGGAGTGCAAGGTCATCACCGACATGAGCACCGACCTGACCGCTGCTGCATCCAACAACGAGTTTCCGGATGTATTCCTTGCAACCGACTCCGATACCGCTCTGGCAAACCAGTGGTGGGTGGACATCTCCGAGTATGTGGACAATGACCCCGAGACCGCAATGCTCGCTTCCACCATCCAGGAGTACGGCATCGGCTGCTTCGATACCAACCATCGTTACGCAATGCCCACCTGGTATCAGCCCTGCGCCATCTTCATCGACAAGAATGTGCTGGATAAGCTGAACCTGGAAATGCCCGATCCCGATACCTGGGACTGGGAGACCATGATCCAGCTCATCAAAGACGCTACCGTGGATGACCGTACCGGCATGAAGTACTACGGACTGGGCTACTACAACCGCCTCGATTCCCTCTACGGCATCGCAGCCTGCACTGCTTCCGAGCGCACCATCAAGGGTGAGTTCGGATACGACGGAACCGATTTTGACCTGCAGTACTGGGCAGTGGGAGAGCAGCAGTTCTCCGACCTGAAGCTGACCGGCTATGTGGCACCCCAGCAGAACACCCAGGCCATGGAAGACTGGTCCGGCGACTACAGCGCATACTTCGGCGCTACCGGCCATGTGGCAGTGTTCTCCGAGGGCTTCTGGACCTTCCAGAACCTGTGGAACACCGCAGGATACCAGGAGCAGTACGGCCTGGATATCTATCCTTTCGTTACGCCCGCCGTCACCGGCGAGACCCAGCACAATACCCTGGGCAACATGTACCTGGGCGGCGTCTCCTATGCCTGCGATCATCCCTATGAGGCATATCTGCTGCTGAAGTGGATGAACTGGGGCAAGGAAGGATGGCTGGAGAGAATCGCCATCTACTCCGACGAGAGCAATGTCAATGCATCCGGCGTGCCGCTGAAGGCTGCCAACATGCCTTTCCCCATGACCACCGATCCTGAGGTCATGAGCGCTTACAAGACCCTCTTCCCCCAGGACGAGGCGCACAAGCCCTACTGGGACAAGTTCTTTGATGCACTGCAGAGACCCGTTCCCTACGGCTGGTACAACATCGCAGGCTATTGGAACTTCTGCGATCAGTACTTCAACTCTCAGACCGCTCCCGGCGTTTCTTCCGCAGGTATCCACAACATCGTGGACGAAGGCCTGGGTAAGGCTGCCGATTATGTGGAAGAGGCAAACCTGATGGCCAATTACTATCATGCACTCTATCAGCTGAAGTACTTCGGACCCGAAGGATACGACGTGCTGGATGATGCGGAGATCGCATGGTATCAGTCCGTCATCGACGCACAGGGCGTCATGACCGGTATCCCCGAGAGACCTGTCGGGACCAAATAAGAAAAAGCTACCGTAACCATCGATTTCGCAAAATTCATTGGAACGGGAACGCCGGGCCGGAGGCAAAATGCGGCCCGGCGAAAATAAAAAAGGAGGAAATACCTATGAAGAAGAAAGTCCTTAGCGCTCTGCTTTCCGGTTTGCTGGCAGTGACCATGCTGGCAGGCTGCGGAAAAGGCGCGGACCAGCCGGCTCCTGCACCCGATGCGGGAACGGAGTCGTCCGGAAGTGAGACCGCAAGCACTCCCGCTGCGGATATCCCTCAGGACTACAAGTATTATTTTTCCATGGACGGCGGAGAGGCAGGCGTTCATAAAGCAGCCAGAGATTCCGCAGCCACCCCGATGGTACAGGCCATCGACGATGAAGTGACCTACATCCCCGGTGTCAAGGGCCAGGCGGCCTACACCGACGGTGTCAACGGACTGAAGCTGGATGTGAACGGTGTCGGCCAGAAGTACACCGTATCCTTCTGGGTCTATGCTGCCAGAAATGCGCAGTACATGCCCACCCTGCAGTACGGCCCCGATATGCACGGTGATGCCACCGGCGGCCAGCACTATGTGAACTTTACCTGGGCATCCTGGAATCCAACCAGTGATGACCTCTCTTACCCCAGTATCTGGGCTTATGACCAGAATGCGGAAGGCGCTCCCTGGCCCAACTGGTATGCGGATGATGTGAACGCACACACCCGCGAGTGGGTGAACATCACCATGACCGTGGATCCCGCGGAGACCAATGCGGACGGCACCCTGATCCAGGCGCACCTCTACATGAACGGTGAGGAGCTGGTAGGCACCGATTCCGAAGGCAATGCAAGACCTGTTAACATCGTTCAGAATTCCATGGAGCCCTCTGATAATTACGACTTCCTGCTGGGCATCAACTACTGGGATGCTACCATGAAGGGCGCATTTGACGAGGTTTACATCTATGACTACGTGCTGAGCGCAGACCAGATCAAGGGTCTGTATGCAGCAGGTGACACCTCTGTCGCTTTCCAGGAGCCTGAGCGCGTGCTGGTAGTGACTCCCGACGAGAAGGCTACCGCAAGCCTGGGCACTGTCGATTACAAGGCATCCCTCCGCGGCGCTTTCGTGGGCGAGACCGAGATCAAGGAAGGCGAGACCTACAAGGTCAAGCTGAAGAACTGGTCCGACGGACTGGATACCAAGGACAACTACGCCATCGCTTTCGGTAATGCGGCAACCGACGCATCCGATTACAAGGAGTACGGACTGCTCTATGCAGACGCTTCCGGCGAAGGCTGGTTTGAGAAGGCTGAGTACAATTACACCTGGGGCAACTGGAACACCTGGTCCCAGAGTTCCATGGTAGAAGCTGACTCCACCGTGACCATCACCAGAGAGGGCGACACCCTGACCGTGTACGCATCCAATGTGGACTACAACCTCTCTCCTCAGGACATGACCGCAGTGGCGAAGATGAGCATCTCCGCTGACGATCCTCTGTTCTTTGCTATCACCAACCAGAACTCCTACGTGGATCTGCTCTCCGTGAAGAATGCCACCATCACCGCAAATGCAGGCCTGACCCTTGGCGTGCCCGAGATGACCAGTGCATTCTGGACCGAGTTCACTCCCGTATGGGCAGTGCCCGAAGGCGAGTCCAGAACCATCGGATTTACCAACTACACCGACGGCGCAGAGAATTGGGACAACTTCGTTGTTATCCTGCAGAACACCGAGTTCGGCCACTCCGCAGATGCGGCTGAAGGCTACGCAGAGTATGCAGTGGTCCGTGCCGACAACTACGGCTGGGGCGCAGGCTACGACGGCGTCGTTACTCCCGAGTGCGACTGGAACTGGGATACCTTCAAGGATGACATCAACGGCGCGCACATCGATCTGACCGTTACCAACAACGGCGACACCGCGGACATCACCTTCACTGCAAGAACCACCGCAGGAACCGAGTACCATCAGAGCTACACCGGCATTGCTACCGGCGGCGACCTGTACTACTGCCTGAGCCTGGAGAAGGCTTATCTGCAGTTTGACTCCACCGTGGTGGGCAGCATGAATCTGGATGCACCTTTCTGGAATACCTTCAGTGATGTCTGGTATGTTCCCGAGGGAGGTACCAAGTCCATCAGCTTCCGTAACTACACCGCAGGTGAGAACAACTGGGAGAACTTCGTTGCCATCCTGCAGAACGTTCCCGCCGGTCACTCCGCAGATGCTTATGAAGGCTATCTGGAGTACGGCGTGGTCCGTGCCGACAACTACGGCTGGGGCGCAGGCTACGACGGCATCGCAACCGCAGAGTGTGACTGGAACTGGGATACCTTCAAGGATGACATCAACGGCGCAGACATCGATCTGACCGTGGTAAACAACGGCGACACCGCTGATATCCACATCGTTGCTCTGACCCAGAGCGGCGCGGTCTATCATCAGGATTACACCGGCATTCAGACCGGCGGCGATCTGTATTTGACCCTGACCCTGGAGAAGGCTTACCTCGTCATGAACGGCACCACCACCGGTAACGTGGACAACACCACCGGCTGGTGGACCCAGCACTCCGCAGTCAAGCCCGTTGCAAAGGGTGAGACCGAGTACGTCACCTTCACCAATTTCAACGACGGCGCCGACAACTGGCACAATTTCGTCATCGTTCTTCAGAACACTGCTTTCGGCCACAGCGCAGAGGCAGCGGAAGGCTATGCAGAGTACTGCGTGGTCCGTGCCGACAACTTCGGCTGGGGCGGCGGCTACGACGGCATCGTCACTCCCGAGTGCGACTGGAACTGGGATACCTTCATGGATGACATGAACGGTGCGCACATCTGCGCAGCCATCACCAACAACGGCGATACCGCAGACATCGTGATCTACTGCACCACCGTGGCAGGAACCGTTTACACCCAGAAGTACATGGGTATCACCACCGGTGGCGACCTGTACTACTGCCTGGGCTGTGAGAATGCTCACGTTGTAGCGGATTAAGCAAAGACGCATGCATTCGGCATGAGAAAATGATCTGAAATAAGAGCGCTCCGGGCCACAGGAGGCTGGCTCGGAGCGTTTTTTCGGATCTCATGCTTTTGCGTAGGTTCCGAACCCGCGCGAAAGCATGAGCTTCGAAAGAAGGCATAATAGAGGAGAATGAAAAATGACCTTGCACACCACAGGTGAAAAATGCACACCCTACAACACCCCGTTCATCGAGCAGCGGGCGGATCCCTTTATGACCAGAGGTCTTGACGGGACCTACTATTTTACGGCATCCGTGCCGGCCTATGACAGGATCGTGCTCCGGGGAAGCGCTACGCCGGAGGGGTTGCGCACCGCGGAAGAGATCACCGTCTGGAAGGCCCATGAGAGCGGCGATATGAGCCAGCATGTGTGGGCGCCGGAATTACATTTTCTGCAGGGGAAATGGTATATTTATTTTGCGGCATCCCGGAAGGATGACATCTGGCGCCTGCGCCCTTATGTGCTGGAATGCACGGGGCCTGATCCGCTGCGTGATCCCTGGATCGAGCGGGGGATGATGCAGCGTGCCGACGATGACATCTATTCCTTTGAGGCCTTTTCGTTGGATGCCACCATCTTCGAGAACCGGGGAGAGCTGTACTACGTCTGGGCGGAGAAGGTCAGCGTGGGGATCCAGATCTCCAATCTCTACATCGCCAGAATGGAGAGTCCCACTAAGCTTTCCACGGCCCAGGTCCTGCTCACCACACCGGATTACGACTGGGAGCGGATGGACATCTGGGTGAACGAAGGCCCCTCCGTCATCCGGCATGACGGCAGGATCTTCCTGACCTATTCCGCCAGTGCCACGGGGGAGGTCTATTGCATGGGCATGCTTTCCATCGGCGAGGAGGAGGATCTCTTAGACCCCAGAGCATGGAAAAAGGAAAAACAGCCCGTGCTGGCTTCCGACGGAGCCCTGGGCTTCTACGGACCGGGGCACAATTCCTTTACGAAGCTGCCGGACGGAGAGGATATCTGCATCTACCATGCCAGGACCTATGCGGACATCCAGGGAGATCCTCTCTACGATCCCAACCGCCACACCTTTGTGATGAAGGTCCTCTGGGATGAGAGCGGTGCGCCCGTTCTGGATTATCACAACAATCTGTATCAGGAAGTCTGAGGAACCACTGCATGAAAAAGAAGACAGTTAAAGGAATGGCCCTTTTGCTGACGGGAGCGCTGCTCCTGGGAGGCTGCGGCAGTGCCGGCGCTGCAGGATCCGAAAGCGGAGCGACGGAACAGGAGTCCACGGCCCCCATGGCGGAAGGCTTTGCCGAGACGGAAAATGACGTTACCGTCACTTTGCAGACCGATAAAGAGCGCTATGAGGAGGGGGAGGAGATCCGTTTTTCCCTGGAGATCGCCAATGACAGAGATCATTGGAACATCGCGGGCAGGAAGTTCTATTACTCCCTCTCCGATGACCTGGGAGCGGCGGAAGGAACGACGCTTCCCAATCAGCTTCCCATCATCCGCAACGGGGAGAGCACGGAGCTGACGGGAAGTCTCATCCCCGGGGGCGAGGTGCCCGAAGCGATGCCTGCAGGTACCCCCGCGGCCACGGTGACGGGCTCCGAGATGTTCTCCATGCGCCCCTATGTGCAGGTGCAATATGCAGGAAAGGAAATGACGGTCCGTATGGTCCTCAATATCGAAATGGTGGAAGTCGTGCAGCAGTTTTCTTCTTCACAACTGAAAAAAGCAAAGAGCATCAGCTGTCATGATCCCTCGATCTTCAAGGATTTTGACGGTACCTACTATGTGGTGGGCACCCATATCACCAGCGCTTCCAGCCAGGACCTTTTTGACTGGACCTCCAGGGACGGGGCGTTCCGCAGTGCCCTTTCCGATGAGACCAAAGCGCAGATCCGGGCCTGGAACAAGGACGAGAAGAGCGGTGAGTGGTTCGGCTATCTCTGGGCGCCGGACATCATCTACAATAAGGCCATGCAGAAGTATTGCATCTACCTCTCCGCAAACGGCGATGACTGGGTGTCTAACATCGTGCTCCTGACGGGGGACAGTATGGACGGCCCCTTTGAATATGCCGGATCCGTGGTGTACGGCGGCTTTACGGAGGAGACCTTCCGGGAGACGGATGTACCGCAGGTGCTGGGAGATACGCTGCCGGACCGTTATATCAAAAACGGCGTGGAGAATCATAAATGGGGAGACGAATATCCCAACTGTATCGACGCCTGCGTATTTTATGACGAAGAGGGAAAGCTGTGGATGAGCTACGGCTCCTGGTCCGGCGGGATCTTTCTGCTGGAGCTGGACGAGGAGACGGGGCTGCGGGATTATACCGTGACCTATGAGACGAACGCCCATTCCGATGCCTATTTCGGCACCAAGATCGCCGGGGGAAAATACGTCTCCGGTGAGGGCTCCTATGTGCAGCACATCGGCGACTATTATTTCCTCTTTATCTCTTACGGCGGACTGTCCGCAAAAGAGGGCTACAATATCCGGATCTATCGCAGCACCGCTCCCGACGGCCCCTATGTGGATGCCCTGGGGAACTCGGCGCTCTTTGACACCTGGGTCCAGAATTTCAATCTCTCCGTGGGCGTGCGGCTCTTCGGTTCCTACAAATGGCGGCATATGTCCGTAGGACAGGTGGCCCAGGGGCACAATTCCGCCTTTGTGGACGACGACGGCAAGGCTTATATCGTCTTCCACACCAGGACCACAAGCGGCAACGAAGGCCACTATGTGAAGGTGCATCAGCTCTTTGTAAACCGGGACGGCTGGCTGGTGGCCGCGCCCTACCAGACATGCGGCGAGATGCTGCCGGAGAAGGGGATGGACGCCTCGCAGGTGGCCGGAACCTATGACGTGATCCTCCATACCCTGAACGTGGATTATGAGAACCTGGGAACCAACACGCCGCAGACCGTGGAACTCAAAGCGGACGGTACCGTCACGGGCGCTTATGAAGGCACCTGGCGGCTGGAGGAAGGAACCCCTTATGTGACATTGGTACTTGACGGCGTCACCTACGAAGGAGTAACTCTGGAGATGGAGATCGAAAATACTTCCGTCAGAACCGTGACCTTTACGGCGCTGGGCAGTGAAAATCAGCTGACGGTCTGGGGCTCTAAGCAGGTGAAATGATCCCGGAAAGGATGAATATGTCGGAAAAACAGATGCCTGTCTCTCCCGGAGAGACGAGAGAAGAAATCATGCAGTCTGCCGTCCGCTCCCTGAAGGAGACCGCTGCCGCCGCCAAAGAAGACTATCGCCCCTATACCACGGGAGAGATCGTTCACGATGTGATCTTCTTTTTCATTACCGTGGTCGTGGCTTTCGGGTGGCTCCTGATCATGCTGCTCATCGTCAGCTTCGTGGGGATGCGGTACATTCATCTCAAGATCGGGGGCATGCTCATCGCTTCCGCCCTCTTTTCCCTCTGCGCCGCCGTCTGGTACGGCGTCCGGATGGTCAGAAAATACAGAGGCTATTTTGCGAGGAACCGGGACTGAGTCTCCGGTTCCTTCTTTTTCCCGTAATTACGCAAATACCGGCCAAGTTCAAATTGACATTGGCCCCCAGTTTTTTTATAATTTTTTTGTGGGCTGTAAAGCCAAAAAACGAATAGCGAAAAAGGGGGACTATCTATGAATCGTAAGAAGAAACGCAATGTGATCGTCGGACAGTCCGGAGGACCCACGGCGGCCATCAACTCTTCGCTGGCCGGGGTTTACCGCACCGCCATTGACCGCGGATACCAGAAGGTATACGGCATGATCCACGGGGTACAGGGTCTGCTGGAAGAGCGGTATGTCGACCTGTCCGAGCATATCCGCACGGGCCTGGACGCCGAGCTTTTGAAGAGAACTCCCTCTGCTTACCTGGGCTCCTGCCGCTATAAGCTGCCGGATATCCACGAGAACATGGAAGTCTATCAGAAGATCTTCCAGATTCTGGAGCATCTGGAGATCGACTGCTTTATCTACATCGGCGGCAACGATTCCATGGATACCATCAAGAAGCTCTCCGATTATGCGATCCTTACCGGATCCGAGGTGCGCTTCGTCGGCTGCCCCAAGACCATTGACAACGATCTGGCCCTCACGGACCATACGCCGGGTTACGGCTCCGCCGCAAAATACATCGGCACTTCCGTGAAGGAGATCATCCGCGACGGCTGGAGCCTGGAGACCAAGAACGGCCAGGTCATCATCGTGGAGATCATGGGAAGAAACGCAGGCTGGCTTACCGGTGCGTCCGCCCTGGCCAAGGGCGAGGACTGTGACGGCCCCGATGCCATCTACCTTCCCGAGCTGGAGTTTGATATCGATAAGTTCCTGAAGAACGTGAAGGCCCTTCTGAAGAAGAAAGCCTCCGTTGTGATCGCCGTCTCCGAGGGGATCCAGACCAAGGACGGCAAATACGTCAGCGAGCTTGGTCACTCCACCGATTATGTGGATGCCTTCGGCCACAAGCAGCTCACCGGAACGGCCCGCTACCTGTGCGACGTGGTCGCTGCCGAGATCGGCTGCAAGACCCGTTCCATCGAGCTCTCCACCCTGCAGCGTGCAGCCAGCCACTCCGCATCCAGAGTCGACATCCTGGAGGCATACGAGGTAGGCGGTGCGGCCATGAAGGCTGCGGACGAGGGAGACTCCGGCAAGATGGTGGTCTTTGTCCGTACCTCCGATGATCCTTACCAGTGCAGCACCGAGGTGAAGGACGTGCACAAGATCGCCAATGACGAGCGCCTGGTGCCCAGAGAGTGGATCACCAAGGACGGCACCTATGTGACCAGCGAGTTTATCACCTACGTGAGACCCCTGATTCAGGGCGACGTATCTCCCATCATGGTGGACGGCGTTCCGAGACACCTGTATGTTCCCGGCTTCCAGGAGAAGCTGTAAGAGGTTCAAGGCGGCGTAAGCCGCCCTTCGGCAGAAGAATAACGGTCCCACGGGATCGATCTATTCAAAAAAATACGAATTTTGGGAGGACTATTAATGGAAACAAAAAACGACTCACAAAAGATCGGTTTTTTCCAGAGCATCCGGTTTAAGCTGATCGTGCTCATGGTGCTGATCGCAGCCGTGCCCATGGCCATTTCGGTGTTGATCTCTTACAACACTTCCTACAGCATGGGTTCCGACGATGCGAAGCAGCTGAACCTGTCCCTGGCAAAACAGGTGCAGGGGAGCTATCTCGAGGTGATCGAGACCAATGTGGCAGCGCTGAACACCCTGGCCGGAACCAGCGTGATGCAACGCGTGCTGGACGGTACCGCATCCGACGCCGACAAGGCGGAAGCGGTAAAGATGCTGCAGGATCTGCAGACGACCGTGGGTGACAAGAACTCCGCTGCCGTGACCGGACTGGACGGCATGCAGGTTCTGCGATCCTCCGGTGACTGTGTGGATGTTTCCAGCAGAGACTATTATCAGAAGGGTATCGCAGGCGAGACCTATGTATCCGATGTCGTGGTCAGTAAGACCACCGGCGCCTGCATCATCGTTATCGAGGTGCCCGTAAAGGACGGATCCGGCAAGGTACTGGGCTTCATCCAGAGAAACTATGACCTGAAGGCACTGCAGGAGATGCTGCAGACCTACAATACCGGCAACATGGAGATCATGATCGCGGACCGCGCCGGCCTCATCGTTGCGGATACCGTGAAGGAGATCACCGCCGAGAACATGAACGATAATGATGTATCCGGCGCTCCCTTCTTTAACGCAGCGGAAGCGGAAGGCTCCGTGGTAGCGGAATACGAGGGAAAGAAGAGTGTCAACTCCTTTAGCAAGGATCCCCTTACCGGCATGACCATCGTGGTTGCCAGAACTTACCAGGACATCATGGCAGGCGTGACCAGATCCACCTCCATGATCGCACTCATCGGTATCGTCCTTCTGGTGATCGTGGCAGCGCTGTCCATCTTTATGGCCTCCAACTTCACCAAGCCCATCGGCATCATCAATGAGACCATGAGCTCCCTGGCAGCCGGCGAGTTCAAGCAGGTGAAGGAATATGCAAATCGCCGCGACGAGTTCGGCCAGATGATCAAGGCCACCAATTCCCTGGTGGAGAAGCTGGGCGATATCGTGACGCAGATCAAGGATTCCGCAGCGCATGTGAATGAGTCCTCCAACGATCTGGCAGAGACTGCAAAACAGATCTCCCAGACTGCGGACGATGTGTCCACCGCAGTGGTGGAGATCGCATCCGGCGCCAGCCAGCAGGCGGATGAGATCCAGAACGCTACCGATAACACCAGCCGTATCAGCGATAATATCCAGCGCGTTACCGACAGCGCAGAGCAGCTGAACCGCACCGCAGAGACTATGGATGCCGAGAGCAAGGAATCCGTATCTCAGCTGGATCGCCTGCAGAACTCCTCCAGGGAGATGGCAAAGGCTGTGGATGACATCACCCAGAGCGTCAGCGCGACCGGCGCAGCCGTCGACCGAATCAGCACCAAGGTGGCGGCGATCAACTCCATCGCAAGCCAGACCAACCTGCTGGCTCTGAACGCATCCATCGAGGCTGCAAGAGCAGGCGAGGCGGGCAGAGGATTCGCCGTTGTGGCAGAAGAGATCGGACACCTTTCCGATGATTCCGCTGCATCCGCAAACGAGATCCGCGCAGAGATGACCGCCCTCTTTAATGAGGCACAGTCTGCAGTCAAGAAGGCAGACGAGGTCAAGAAGGTCATGGAGGAGCAGAACGAGATCCTCGTCAAGACCATTGAGAACATCAATGCCCTCATCGAAGAGATCTCCAATACCGTATCCGGTGTGAAGGAGATCACCGAGAATGCAGAGGCCTGCGACCAGTCCAAGGTGGTCATCGTGGACGCCATGGATTCCCTCTCCGCGATCTCCGAAGAGAATGCGGCTTCTTCCGAGGAGACCTCCGCTTCCATGCAGGAGCTGAATGCAACCGTCAATATCCTTTCCGGTTCCGCAGATTCCCTGCAGACCATCGCACACGCCCTTCTGGAGGAGATCAGCTTCTTCAAGATCTGATCCGCAAGGCGGCATAAGTTAAGGACTGACAGACAAAAGATAAAGAAACCCGGAGCATGCAGCTTCGGGTTTCTTTTTATGTGGTATTTACTTCTGCAGTGACCGGAACATTTACTCCGCTGTCCATCTGCCGCTGGCGCCGCAGGGCAGGATCCGGGAACTGCCCTCCAGGGGCAGGCCGATCTCGGAAGCACTCACAGTGCCGCCCCGTACTTCGGAGATGGCTGCGGACATCATATAGGAAAGGACCGCGCTCTGGAGCCCTGTGGTGTAACTGTTGATCAGGAAAAAGGCCGCGTCGTCGTCCAGCAGGCTCACGGCATCCTGCACCAGGGGCCAGAGACTCTCTTCGATCTTCCAGATCTCACCTCCTGGCCCTCTTCCATAGGAAGGGGGATCCATGATGATGCCCTGATAGCGGTTGCCTCTGCGGATCTCACGCTTAACGAACTTTCCGCAATCATCCACCAGCCAGCGGATGGGAGCGTCTCCCAGACCGCATCCGGCGGCGTTTTCCTTTGCCCAGGCCACCATTCCCTTTGCCGCATCCACGTGGGTGACCGCTGCTCCTGCCGCTGCCGCTGCCATGGTGGCGCCGCCGGTGTAGGCGAAGAGGTTCAGTACCTTAAAGGGACGGCCTGCGCTCGTTCTTTCTTTTATAATAGAAGAGAACCACTCCCAGTTCACCGCCTGCTCCGGGAAGACACCCGTGTGCTTAAAAGCGAAGGGCTTTAAATGAAAGCCGATGCGCTTTCCGATGGCCAGGTCATATCCGATCTCCCATTCATCCGGGAGATTGAAAAATTCCCATTCGCCCCCGCCCTTGTTGGAACGGTGGTAATGCCCGTTTTTCTTCTTCCAGTTTGGATTATCGTGACCGGTACTCCAGATCACCTGCGGATCCGGACGCACCAGGAGATACTCTCCGAACCGTTCCAGCTTTTCTCCGTCCGTGCAGTCCAGCACGGTGTAATCCTTCCATCTGTCAGCTACCCACATATTGACATTCTCCGTCGTAATTATATATAGTAGTAAGGCGCCCGGGGTTGATCCCGATGGCCCATTTCACAGGGTTGTGATGCTATTTTACCCGTCTCCAAAAATTTTTACAATATTTCCGAAAAAACTTCTTGCATTTTTACCAATCCCAATGTAAAATGTCTATTGCTGTGGCATGATAGCTATGAAGCGTGAGGTTGCTGCAGGCGGGTGACCGTTTGCAGGTTTTCCGTGGAGCGAATGTCTAGTTTACAAACAGACGACAAGTCACTGTACCGTTTGGATTCTACAGTAGCAGTAGAACAAAGACCGTGAGGCCCGGCCGAGACCGGCGCTAACTGTTCGGGATACTCCGAATAAGAGTGCTTTCGGTTCGCGACACACACGGGAAAGTGTACAGTCACCGCTTGTCGTACTTACAAGGCATCGGAGCAAAGCTCCGGTGAAAAGTGCGAAAAGGAGGCGACTTTTTTTATGGCAAGTGAATTGATGAGAATTACCCTGAAGGCTTATGAGCATGATCTGGTAGATGCTTCCGCAGCAAAGATCATCGAGACGATCAAGAAAACGGGCTCCAAGGTCAGCGGACCCGTACCCCTTCCCACTAAGAAGGAAGTGATCACCATCCTGAGAGCTACTCATAAGTATAAGGACTCCAGAGAGCAGTTCGAGCAGAGAACTCACAAGAGACTGATCGACATCATTGCTCCCACCCAGGGCACCGTTGATGCTCTGCAGCGTATGGAGATCCCCGCAGGCGTTTACATCGACATCAAAATGAAGACGAAGTAATCGGATCAAATCAGATTACTTTGAACAAAACCTCTACTAGACACGAACGCAGGCGCTACACTGCGGTCCACTATGTAGAACACAGGAGGTAAATATGAAGAAAGCAATTCTTACAACCAAGATCGGCATGACCCAGATCTTCGCAGAAGACGGCACGCTGATTCCCGTAACCGTTCTGCAGGCAGGTCCCTGCGTCGTTACGCAGATCAAGACCGTAGAGAACGACGGCTATGAGGCTGTCCAGGTCGGCTTTGTCGAGCAGAAGGACAGAACCGTAAGCAAGGACGCCAAGGGCAGCAAGCAGGTTGCACACCGCAACGGCGCTACCAAGGCTGAGCAGGGCCATTTCAAGAAGGCCGGCACCACTTCCAAGAAGTACATCCGCGAGTTCCGTTTCGAGAACTGTGCAGACTACAAGCTTGGCGATGAGATCAAGGCTGACATCTTCGAGCAGGGCGATCACATCGACGCAACCGCTATTTCCAAGGGCAAGGGCTTCCAGGGCGCAATCAAGAGACTGGGCCAGCACAGAGGACCCATGAAGCACGGTTCCAAGTTCCACCGTCATCAGGGTTCCAACGGCGCTTGTTCCTCCCCCAGCCGCGTGTTCAAGGGCAAGGGTATGCCCGGTCACATGGGAAGCGTTAAGGTAACCGTACAGAATCTCGAAGTGGTCAGAGTAGACGCTGACAAGAACATCCTTCTGGTAAAGGGCGCAGTACCCGGAGCCAAGAAAGCTCTTGTGACTCTGAAAGAGACCACCAGAGCCGATATTTAAGTCAGAGCGAAAGGAGGACCAATTAAATGGCAAACGTATCCGTTTATAACATGGAAGGCAGAGAAGTTGGTACCATTGAGCTCAATGACGCGATTTTCGGTGTAGAGATCAATGAGCACCTGGTTCATTTGGCTGTCGTACAGCAGCTGGCAAACAATCGCCAGGGCACCCAGAAAGCAAAAACCCGCTCCGAGGTTTCCGGCGGCGGCAGAAAGCCCTGGAGACAGAAGGGCACCGGTCACGCAAGACAGGGATCTACCAGATCTCCTCAGTGGACCGGCGGCGGTGTGGTATTTGCACCCACTCCCAGAGATTACTCCTTCAAGCTGAACAAGAAGGAGAAGAGAGCGGCACTGAAGTCCGTTCTGACCGATAAGGTTCAGCAGGAAGCACTGATCGTTCTGGACGAGCTGAAGTTCGGCGAGATCAAGACCAAGGATTTTGCAAAGGTTATGACCAACCTGAAGGTTGAGAACGGCCTGGTCGTGATCGCAGAGAACGATGAGAACGTTGTTAAGAGCGCAAGAAACGTTGAGAACGTGGACACCACTCTGGTAAACACCATCAATGTTTTTGATGTAGCCAAGGCTAAGACCCTGGTGATCACCAAGGACGCTCTCGCTAAGATCGAGGAGGTGTACGCATAATGGCAGACATTAAATACTATGACGTAATCCTTCGGCCCGTGATCACCGAGAAGAGCATGGCCGGTATGGGCGAGAAGAAATACACCTTCCTGGTACATACTGAGGCAAACAAGTCTCAGATCAAGGAAGCTGTCGAGAAGATGTTCGAGGGTGCTAAGGTTAAGAAGGTTAACACCATCAACGTTTCCGGAAAGACCAAGAGACGCGGCCTGACCTATGGCAAGACTGCCAAGACCAAGAAAGCGATCGTATGGCTTACCGAGGACAGCAAGGATATCGAGATCTTCTCCGGACTTTGATCCGAGGATCCGATACGTATACGGTAGATATTCCGTGCTAACAAAACAAAGGAGATAAGAAAATGGGAATCAAGAAATATAATCCCTATACCCCCTCCAGACGTAACATGACCGGCTCCGACTTCTCCGAGATCACCAAGAAGACTCCCGAGAAGAGCCTGGTTTCTTCCAAGAAGAAGAACGCTGGACGTAACAATCAGGGTAAGATCACCGTTCGTCATCAGGGCGGCGGCAACAGAAACAAGTACAGAAACGTAGACTTCAAGAGAAATAAGGATGGCATCCCTGCAAGAGTGCTGGGCATCGAGTACGATCCCAACCGCAGCGCCAACATCGCTCTGATCTGCTATGCAGACGGCGAGAAGGCTTACATCCTTGCTCCCGACGGACTGACTGATGGCATGAAGGTCATGAACGGACCCGAGGCCGAGGTCAGAGTTGGTAACTGCCTCCCTCTGAGCGCAATCCCCGTCGGTACCCTGATCCACAACATCGAGCTTTATCCCGGCAAGGGCGGCCAGATGGTCCGCAGCGCAGGTAACAGCGCTCAGCTGATGGCTAAGGAAGGCAAGTATGCCACCTTAAGACTCCCCTCCGGTGAGATGAGAATGGTTCCCCTCGAGTGCCGCGCTACCATCGGCACGGTCGGCAACATCGATCACAACCTGATCAAGATCGGTAAAGCGGGCCGCAAGCGCCATATGGGAATCCGTCCTACTGTCCGCGGTTCCGTAATGAACCCTAACGATCACCCGCACGGCGGTGGTGAGGGCAAGACCGGTATCGGTCGTCCCGGTCCCAGCACCCCTTGGGGCAAGCCTGCTCTGGGTCTGAAGACCAGAAAGAGCAAGAAGGCTTCCAACAAGCTGATCGTCAGAAGACGTGACGGCAGAACCATTAAGTAATTGAGGAGGAAATGAAATGGCTAGATCACTGAAAAAAGGACCTTTCGCAGACGCCAGCCTGCTGAAAAAGGTGGATGAAATGAATGCTTCGGGTCAGAAGTCCGTTATCAAGACCTGGTCCCGTCGCTCCACGATTTTCCCTTCCTTTGTGGGACATACCATTGCCGTACACGACGGACGCAAGCATGTGCCTGTATATGTTACGGAGGATATGGTTGGCCACAAGCTCGGCGAGTTTGTTGCTACCAGAACCTACAGAGGACACGGTAAGGACGAGAAGAAGTCCGGAGTTAGGTAAGGTATCTACTGTTTGAAAGGAGTGTAAATCTATGGCTAAGGGACATAGATCTCAAATTAAGAGAGAGAGAAATGAGCAGAAGGATACCAGACCTTCCGCAAAGCTGTCCTACGCAAGAGTATCCGTTCAGAAGGCTTGCTTCGTTCTGGATGCAATCCGCGGCAAGGACGTAAAGACTGCAATGGCTATTCTGGAGTACAATCCCAGATATGCTTCGAGCCTTGTTAAGAAGCTCCTGGCATCCGCAATCGCCAACGCCGAGAACAACAACGGTCTCAATCCCGAGAACCTCTACGTTGCAGAGTGCTATGCCAACCAGGGTCCCATCATGAAGAGAGTCAGACCCAGAGCACAGGGCAGAGCTTACAGAATCGAAAAGAGAATGAGCAACATCACCATCGTCCTCGACGAGAAGAAGTAAGGAAAGGAGCATAGATAAAATGGGACAGAAAGTTAACCCTCATGGCCTCAGAGTGGGTATCATCAAGGATTGGGATTCCAGATGGTATGCCAATGATCAGGAGTTTTCCGAGCTTCTGGTTGAGGACAACGAGATTCGTAAGTTTTTGAAGAAAAAGCTTTTCAACGCAGGTGTTTCCAAGATCGAGATCGAGAGAGCAGCCGGCAGAGTACATGTGATCGTGTACGCAGCAAAGCCCGGTGTCATCATCGGCAAGGGCGGCACTGAGATCGAGAACACCAAGAATGCGGTTACCAAGCTGACCGACGGCAAGAAGGTCCTGATCGACATCAAGGAGATCAAGAGACCCGATCGCGATGCACAGCTGGTTGCCGAGAACATCGCACAGCAGCTGGAGAACCGTGTTTCCTATCGTCGTGCCATGAAGTCCTGCATGGGCAGAACCATGAAGGCAGGCGCACTGGGAATCAAGGCAGCATGCGGCGGAAGACTGGGCGGCGCTGATATTGCCCGCACCGAGTTCTACAGCGAGGGAACCATTCCCCTTCAGACGCTGCGCGCCGACATCGACTACGGCTTCGCTGAGGCAGACACCACCTACGGTAAGGTTGGCGTAAAGGTTTGGATTTATAAGGGAGAGGTCCTTCCCACCAAGGGAAATGCCACCCCGGAAGGGAGCGATAAATAATGTTAATGCCTAAGAGAGTAAAGCATCGTAAGCAGTTTCGCGGCAACATGGCCGGAAAGGCAATGCGCGGAAATACCCTGTCTTACGGTGAGTTTGGACTGGTAGCAGTTGAGCCCGCCTGGATCAGATCGAATCAGATCGAGGCAGCCCGTGTCGCTCTGACCCGTTACACCAAGCGTGTCGGTAATGTCTGGATCAAGATCTTCCCTGACAAACCCGTTACCGCAAAGCCCGCCGAGACCAGAATGGGTTCCGGAAAAGGTACCGTTGAGTACTGGGTAGCAGTGGTCAAGCCCGGCCGTGTCATGTTTGAGATCGGTGGAGTGCCTGAGGATCAGGCCCGTGAGGCTCTTAGACTTGCAATGCACAAGCTCCCCTGCAAGTGCAAGATCGTGTCTAAGGCAGATTTGGAAGGCGGTGCAGAATAATGAAATCTAATAAGTATGTTGAGGAACTTAAGGGCAAATCCGATGCTGAATTGAGCCAGGAGCTGGTAACGGCGAAGAAAGAGCTCTTCAATCTGAGATTCCAGAATGCAACCAATCAGTTGGACAATACCGCAAGGATCAAGGCAGTCAGAAAGAACATTGCGCGTATTCAGACTGTCATTGCTGAGAAATCCAGAGCTTAAGGCATAGGAGGATAGAGCCGTGGAAGAAAGAAATTTGAGAAAGACTCGTACCGGTAAGGTTACAAGTGACAAGATGGACAAGACCATTGTTGTTTCCATCGAGGAGCGTGTGAAGCATCCTCTCTATGGGAAGGTTGTGAAGAGAACCTACAAGCTGAAGGCTCATGACGAGAACAACGAGTCTCATGTAGGTGATACCGTTAAGGTTATGGAGACCAGACCCCTTTCCAAGGATAAGCGTTGGAGACTGGTAGAGGTCGTAGAGAGAGCAAAATAATACGCTTAAAATCATCCCGGAGTTATGCGGGATAGAAGGAGGAAACCAATGGTTCAGCAGGAAACTAGACTTAAGGTTGCTGATAACACCGGAGCAAAAGAACTGCTTTGCATCCGCGTTATGGGCGGCTCAACCAGAAGATATGCGCAGATTGGCGATGTCATCGTTGCTTCCGTTAAAGATGCAACACCCGGCGGAGTTGTAAAGAAGGGAGATGTAGTGAAGGCAGTGGTGGTTCGTACTGTCAGAGAGACCCGTCGTAAGGATGGCTCCTACATCCGTTTTGATGAGAACGCAGCCGTGATCATCAAGGAGGATAAGACTCCCAAAGGAACCCGTATTTTTGGACCGGTTGCCAGAGAGCTTCG
This sequence comes from Lachnospiraceae bacterium, assembly GCA_024681775.1. GTDB lineage: Bacteria > Bacillota > Clostridia > Lachnospirales > Lachnospiraceae > AC2028. The sequence continues at coordinate 11,588 of JAILAF010000137.1, read as the reverse complement.
TGACAAGCAGTTTATGAAGATCGTCTCTCTCGCACCCGAAGTATTATAAGGAGGCGCCTGATATGCAGAAGATTAAGAAAGGCGATACCGTAGAGATTATCGCAGGTAAGGACAAGGGTCAGCAGGGCAAGGTTACCGCTGTCGATCTCAAGAATCACAAGGTTACCGTGGAAGGCCTCAATATGGTCACCAAGCACAGCAAGCCCTCTCAGGCAAATCCGAACGGCGGCATCGCTACCATGGAGTCAGCACTTGATATCTCCAACGTGATGCTGGTCGTAAAGGGCAAGACCACCAGAGTAGGCTTCCGTACTGAAGGCGACAAGAAGGTCCGCGTTGCCAAGGCAACCGGCGAAGTCATCGATTAACGGTAGGAAGGAGAAGTATTGTGAGCAGACTGAAAGATTTGTACAACGACGAGATCGTTGCTGCCATGACTAAGAAATTCGGCTACACCAATGTGATGCAGGTTCCCAAGCTTGACAAGATCGTGATCAACATGGGCGTCGGCGAAGCAAAGGACAATCCGAAGGTACTGGAGAACGCAGTCTCCGATCTGGAGACCATCACCGGACAGAAGGCCGTTCTCACCAAGGCTAAGAATTCCGTTGCAAACTTCAAGATCCGTGAGGGCATGAACATCGGTTGCAAGACCACCCTCCGCGGCGAGAAGATGTACGAGTTCCTTGATCGCCTGGTGAATCTGGCACTTCCCCGTGTCCGTGACTTCCGTGGTGTGAACCCCAACTCCTTTGACGGCAGAGGCAACTACGCTCTCGGCATCAAGGAGCAGTTCATTTTCCCTGAGATCGAGTTCGACAAGATCGACAAGACCAGAGGCATGGACATCATTTTCGTAACCACCGCAAAGACGGACGAAGAGGCACGCGAGCTTCTGACCCTGTTCAACATGCCGTTCGCTAAGTAATCAGGAGGAGAATTCACATGGCAAAGACATCCATGAAATTAAAGCAGCAGCGCAAGCCCAAGTTCAGCACGCAGGCTTACACCCGTTGCAAGATTTGCGGCCGTCCCCACTCCGTGCTGAAGAAGTACGGCATCTGCAGAGTATGCTTCCGCGAGATGGCATACAAGGGAGAGATCCCCGGGGTGAAAAAGGCATCTTGGTAAGTATCATTAAGATTTTGTAGTCGCTCGGAGCAATGGCTCCTTCGCGAACAAAATCTAAAAGATACGCGGTTCGCGCCAAGGCGCGAAGCCGCAAAGGTTCGATACTAAGTTTTACATTGTTACACGTTTCATAAAGCACGCCATCAAGTAGTGTTTCAACTGCGTTGGAACATTGCAACACCCAGGCGTAAGCTGTGAATAAGGAGGAAAGTCAAATGACTATGAGCGATCCCATTGCAGATATGCTTACGAGAATCCGTAATGCGAACACTGCAAAGCACGACACTGTAGATGTTCCCAGCTCCCGGATCAAGCTGGCAATCGCTGACATCCTTGTGGATGAAGGCTTTATCGAGAAGTACGATCTCGTAGATGCAGGTTCCTTCAAGAACATCCGCATCTATCTGAAGTACAACAACAACAAGAATGAGAAGGTAATCTCCGGAATCCAGAGGATTTCCAAGCCCGGACTTCGTGTGTACGCCGGCAAAGAGGATCTTCCCAAGGTGCTCGGTGGACTTGGCATTGCCATCATCTCCACCAACCAGGGTATTGTAACCGATAAGAAGGCTCGCGAGCTGCAGGTCGGCGGCGAGGTTCTTGCATTTGTTTGGTAATCACAACTAAGAAAGGAGTACGGGCATGTCACGTATCGGAAAAATGCCAATCGCCATCCCCGCAGGTGTTACTGTGACGGTGGCAGAAAATAACAAGGTGACTGTAAAAGGTCCCAAGGGAACTCTTGAGAGAGTATTTCCCTCTGAGATGGAGATCAAGGTTGAGGGAGCAGAGGCTACCGTCTCCCGCCCCAACGATTTAAAGAGAAACAAGTCTCTCCATGGTCTGAGCAGAACCCTGCTTCACAACATGGTAGTCGGTGTCACCGATGGCTTCGAGAAGAAGCTGGAGGTCAACGGCGTAGGTTACAGAGCTGCAAAGCAGGGCAAGAAGCTTACCCTGAGCCTGGGGTATTCTCATCCCGTTGAGATGGAAGATCCCGAAGGCATCGAGACCGTTGTGGAAGGACAGAACATCATCATCGTCAAGGGTATTGACAAGGAGAAGGTTGGCCAGTTTGCAGCCGAGATCCGCGACAAGAGAAGACCTGAGCCTTACAAGGGTAAGGGTATTAAGTACGCTGATGAGACGATCCGCCGCAAGGTTGGTAAGACCGGTAAGAAATAATTGATAAGGAGAGTGTGAAGATGGTTAATAAAGCATCCAGACAGGAAGTCCGTGCAAAGAAGCATGGCAGAATTCGTAACCGCTTCAGCGGTACTGCGCAGAGACCTCGTCTTGCAGTATTCAGAAGCAATAATCATATGTATGCTCAAATTATCGATGACGAAGCAGGCGTAACTCTGGCAGCTGCATCCACCATGGAGAAGGAAGTCAAGAGCGAGCTGAAGAAGACCAACGATGTTGAAGCAGCAGCATATGTAGGAACCGTTATCGCCAAGAGAGCACTGGAGAAGGGAATCAAAGAGGTTGTCTTCGACAGAGGCGGCTTTATCTACATGGGTAAGGTAGCGGCATTGGCAGAGGCAGCTAGAGAAGCTGGCTTGGAATTCTAGGAAAGGAAAGAGAAAGATGAAGCGTACAATCATAGATGCAAGCCAGTTGGACGAACTGCAGGACAAGGTAGTTACCATCAAGCGCGTTACCAAGGTTGTTAAGGGCGGAAGCAATTCCCGCTTTACCGCGCTGGTGGTTGTCGGTGACGGCAAGGGCCACGTAGGTGCCGGCCTGGGCAAGGCAAAGGAAGTTCCCGAGGCAATCCGTAAGGGTAAGGAAGATGCTATGAAGCATCTCGTTGAGATCGCTCTGGACGAGAACAGCTCCATCACCCACGATTTCGTAGGTCAGTACGGTTCTTCCAACGTGCTTCTGAAGAGAGCTCCCGAAGGTACCGGTATCATCGCAGGCGGTCCCGCGCGTGTGGTTTGTGAGCTGGCAGGAATCAAGAATATCCGTACCAAGTCTCTTGGTTCTAACAATAAGCAGAACGTTGTTCTGGCCACTCTGAACGGCCTCGCTGAGCTGAAGACTCCCGAAGAGGTAGCCAAGAAGCGCGGCAAGTCCGTGGAAGAGATCATGGCGTAAAGGAGGAGCATTGGCAATGGCAGATAAGAAAGTAAAAGTTACTTTGGTAAAGAGCCTCATTGGCGCAGTACCGAAGAATAAAGCGATCGCGAATTCCATGGGTCTTCGCAAGATCGGTCAGTCCGTAGTGCTTCCCGATAACGATGCAACTAAGGGACAGGTTCGCCTGATCAGTCATCTGGTCAAGGTAGAAGAAGCATAGGAGGTAGTCTTTCATGGAATTATCCAATCTTCAGCCTGCTGCAGGCTCTAAGCACAGCGATAATTTTAGAAGAGGCCGCGGTCACGCTTCCGGAAACGGCAAGACTGCCGGCAAGGGCCATAAGGGACAGAAGGCTCGTTCCGGAGCTCCCAGAATCGGCTTTGAGGGTGGCCAGATGCCCCTCTACAGACGTATCCCCAAGAGAGGTTTCACCAATCGTAACCATCTTGAGATCGTCGCAATCAATATCAGTGCACTTGAGAGATTCGAGAACGGTACCACTGTTACCGTCGAGACTCTTCTTGAGAGCGGTGTGATCAAAAAGGCCGGAGACGGCGTTAAGATCCTCGGAAATGGAGAACTGACCAAGAAGCTTGATGTGAAGGTAAATGCCTTCTCTGCATCCGCTAAGGAGAAGATCGAAGCTGTCGGTGGAACTGCTGAAGAAGTTTAAGCAGAGTTTTTCAATTCAATAAAGAGGATAATGAAATGTTCGCAACGTTAAAAAATGCATTCAAGATTAAAGAGATCAGACAGCGTCTTCTCTTCACCTTTGCAATGCTGGTGGTCATTCGTATCGGATCCCAGTTGCCGGTGCCCGGAGTAGACCGGAGTTTCTTTGCGAACTGGTTTGCGCAACAGACAAGCGGTGCGTTCAGCTTCTTTGATGCCATCACCGGCGGTTCGTTCCTGAACATGTCCATTTTGGCACTCAATATCAATCCGTACATCACGTCTTCCATTATCATGCAGCTCCTTACCATTGCGATCCCCCAGCTGGAGGAAATGCAGCGTGAGGGCGAAGAGGGAAGAAAAAAGATCGTAACCATCACCAGATATGTGACCGTCGCTCTGGCGATCATCCAGTCCACTGCCATGGCCATCGGCTTTGGCAGACAGGGCTACCTGGTGGAGTACAATGCGATCAACGTGATCACCTGTATTGTTGCACTGACTGCAGGATCCGCATTCCTGATGTGGGTAGGTGAGCAGATCACCGAGCATGGTGTGGGCAACGGTATCTCCGTCGTCCTGGTCATTAATATCATCTCCCGTCTGCCCATGGATCTGAGCAGCCTGTACGAATTGTTCGTAAAGGGCAAGGCGCCTGCAACGGCCATCCTTGCCGCACTGATCATCCTTGCCATTATCCTGGCGATGGTGATCCTGGTGATCATCCTCAACGGCGGCGAGCGCAGGATTCCCGTGCAGTACGCCAAGAAGGTTCAGGGAAGAAACATGGTTGGCGGCAATACCTCCCATATTCCCCTGAAGGTGAACACCTCCGGTGTCATCCCGATCATCTTTGCACAGTCCATTTTCCAGTTCCCGATCATCATTTCCTCCTTCGTCGGTTACAATGGAGCCGGCGTATGGGGTGAGATCCTGAAGTACCTGAATTCGAATCACTGGTTCAACACTTCCGAGTGGAAATACTCCATCGGCCTGCTGATCTACGTGGTCCTGATCGTGTTCTTCGCTTACTTCTACACCTCCATCACCTTCAATCCTTTGATGGTGGCGGACAACCTGAAGCGCGGAGGCGGCTTCATCCCGGGCATCCGTCCCGGCAAGCCCACCAGCGACTACCTGAGCAAGGTGCTGAGCTACATCGTGTTCATCGGCGCCGTCGGTCTGATCATCGTTTCCGTACTGCCCTATTTCTTCAGCGGCATCTTCGGAGCGAGCGTATCTACCAGCGGTACCAGCCTGATCATTATCGTCAGCGTTGTGCTTGAGACGGTAAAGCAGGTCGAGTCCATGATGCTGGTTCGCAATTACAAAGGATTCCTGGAGAACTAAAAATACTGAGCCACACGGGCTTTTTCCGCGTGGCTCTTTGTCGCGACATTGCGACGGTAATTTTGCACCAACCCGGTACTACATTCTGAAATCCTGTGAAAACAGGCAAAATGCATGATGGAGGTTACTTATGAAGATTATTATGTTGGGAGCACCCGGCGCCGGAAAAGGCACCCAGGCAAAGATGATCGCTGAGCGTTATCAGATCCCTCATGTCTCCACCGGAGATATTTTCCGTGCCAACATCAAGAACGGCACCGAGCTGGGAAAGCAGGCCAAGGAATATATGGATAAGGGACTGCTGGTTCCCGATGAGCTGACCGTCAAGATCCTGCTGGATCGCGTGGCACAGCCCGATTGCAAGAACGGCTACGTGCTGGACGGCTTCCCCCGCACCATTCCCCAGGCTGAGGTTCTGGACGAGGCGCTGACGAAGCTGAATGAGTCCATCGACTACGCCGTCAACGTGGAAGTACCCGATGAGAACATCGTAAAGCGTATGTCCGGCAGACGCGCCTGCCTGAAGTGCGGCGCCACCTACCACATCGAGCACATCCCTCCGAAGCAGGAAGGCATCTGCGATACCTGCGGCAGCGAGCTGGTGCTCCGTGACGATGACAAGCCCGAGACCGTGCAGAACCGTTTGAAGGTTTATCACGAGCAGACCCAGCCCCTCATCGACTTTTACACCGGCAAGGGTGTCCTGAAGACTGTGGACGGCACTCAGCCCATGGAGAAGGTCTTTGAGGATATCACTTCCATCCTCGGCTGATCATGTGGAAGATCAAGACTGCTTCGGAAATTGAAAAAATGCGTGAATCCAACAGGCTCCTGGGCCTGATGCTCGACGAACTGGCCGGCAGCATCCGGCCGGGGATGAGTGCCCGGGACCTGGATGATCACGCCGGCAGGATCCTGGAATCCTTTGGTGTTCCTTCCAATTTCAAAGGATATGAAGGGTTTCCCGCCAACATCTGTGTCTCCGTGAACGACAGGGTGGTGCACGGCATCCCCACAAAGGATACGGTATTCTCCGACGGAGACATCGTCAGCGTGGATGCGGGCCTGATCTATGAGGGTTACCATTCCGACGCTGCCAGGACCTTCCCGGTGGGAGAGATCTCCCCGGAGGTGCGGCGCCTCATCGAGGTGACGGAGCGGGCCTTTTTCGAAGGCATCGCAAAAGCGGTCCCAGGAAACCGGATCCGGGATATCTCGGCTGCCATCGGTGCCTGTGCGGACCGAAACGGGATCGGCATTGTCCGGGAGCTCACCGGACACGGCATCGGAACATCTCTTCATGAGAAGCCCTTTGTTCCGAACTATCCCGGGAAGATTTTTACCGGAAAGCTGAAAGCGGGGATGACGGCGGCCATTGAGCCCATCTTCACCCTGGGCAGACCGGACATAGAGTATAACGAAGACGAATGGACCATTCAGACCCAGGACGGCTCCTGGGCGGCCCATTACGAAAACACCATCCTGATCACGGACGGATGTCCGGAGATCCTGAGTATGGGAGAGCGGGAGCGGGAACGCACCGCAGAGTATGAAAAGATCCTTTGCGAAAGCAGATAAGGAACACCCCGGATATCAAATCCGCTATGGAGGTAAACATGTCGAAGAGTGATGTCATTGAGATCGAAGGCGTTGTAGTAGAGAAGCTCCCCAACACCATGTTCAAGGTGGAGCTGGAGAACGGGCACCAGGTTCTGGCAACCATCAGCGGAAGGCTGCGTCAGAATTTCATCCGTATCCTCCCCGGCGACAAGGTCACAATGGAACTTTCCCCCTATGATCTGACCAAGGGAAGAATCATTTGGAGAGATAAATAAGAAACATCTGAACAGGAATTATTTCGCCCGATCCCGAAAGAAAAAATTTTTCTTGCAAAGGGATAACGGGCGTGATAAGATATTAAACGGTCTTTTTTGAAAGGAGGGCTTTGAGATGAAGGTTAGAAGTTCTGTAAAACCTATGTGCGAAAAGTGCAAAGTCATCAAGAGAAAAGGACGTATTCGTATCATCTGTGAAAATCCCAAGCACAAGCAGAGACAGGGTTAATACACCTTGTTACTTCTTGATACTGCTGAACGGCTCTGCCGTTCGGGAGAAAGATCGGATGATCGATGTGTCCGGTTGGGCATTGCCCCAATCAATTGGTAACCGTGCCGGCGCGAAAGCGCGCACATCAGGCGCCCACGTGGCGTAAAGCTAATGCGATAAGAGCATCGCAGAGATTATGGAGGAAACAAAATGGCTCGTATCGAAGGTGTAGATTTGCCCAGAGACAAAAGAATTGAGATCGGTCTCACCTACATTTATGGTATCGGTAGAAGCACCGCAAGCAAGATCCTTGCTGAGTGCGGCGTGAATCCCGACACCAGAGTGAGAGACATCACTGACGAGGAAGTGAAGAAGATCACCAATGCGATCGATACTCTCGGCGTGATGGTCGAAGGTGACCTGAGAAGAGAAGTCGCAATGAACATCAAGAACCTGCAGGAGATCGGCTGCTATCGCGGCATCCGTCACAGAAAGGGACTTCCTGTTCGCGGACAGAACACCAAGAACAATGCTCGTACCCGTAAGGGCCCGAAGCGTACCGTTGCCAACAAGAAGAAGTAATCCGGCAGCGTAAGTAATTTGTAACCAGACAACGGTTCATGGGAACCAGAAAAGGAAAGTAGGTTAGTTTATCATGGCATCTAATAAGAATGTCGCTAAGAAGGCGGCTACAAAGAAGCGCATTAAGAAAAACGTTGAACATGGCCAGGCACACATCCAGGCATCCTTCAATAACACCATCGTTACCCTGACGGATGACCACGGAAATGCACTGAGCTGGGCAAGCTCGGGCGGACTGGGCTTCAGAGGTTCAAGGAAATCTACTCCGTATGCTGCACAGGTTGCTGCTGAGACCGCAACCAAGGCTGCTCTCATCCATGGTCTGAAGACTGTTGACGTATTCGTCAAGGGTCCCGGCTCAGGACGTGAGGCTGCGATTCGTGCACTGGCTGCTGCAGGTCTGCAGGTCACCAGCATTACGGATGTAACTCCGGTTCCTCATAACGGATGCAGACCTCCCAAGCGTCGCCGCGTCTAGTTTTTTAGAAAATCTAATTGCTCGAAGCAGTGGCTTCTTCGCAAAGATTTTCTACAAAAACGTCGGTTTGTAAACAAACCGACCGTCTGCAAATGTTTTGTATTAAGAGTTAGGTACCCTAAAACGTTGGAAGAAGGCGCGTCAGCGCTGTAAACAACATTCATGAAAGGATTAGAAAAATGGCAGTAAATCGCGTACCCGTATTGAAGAGATGCAGAGCACTCGGCCTGGAGCCGGCTGTTCTCGGCTACAGCAAGACCTCCAATCGCCAGCCTCAGCATGCAGGCAAGAAGGTCAGTGAGTATGGACTTCAGCTCCGCGAGAAGCAGAAGGCAAAGTTCATCTATGGCGTTCTGGAGAAGCCTTTCCGTAACTACTACGAGAAGGCCGATATGCAGAAGGGCATGACCGGTGAGAACCTGATGGTTCTGCTGGAGACCAGACTGGACAATGTTGTCTTCCGTCTCGGATTCGCAAGAACCCGCAGAGAGGCACGCCAGGTGGTTGGTCACAAGCATATCACCGTCAACGGCAAGATCATCAACATTCCTTCCTATCACGTAAAGGCAGGGGATGTGATCGAGGTTAAGGAGAAGTCCAGAGGAATCCAGAGGTTCAAGGACATCACCGAGATCACCGCAGGCAGAATTGCTCCCGAATGGCTTGACAGCGACATCGAGAACCTCAAGGGAACCGTTAAGAGTCTTCCCACCAGAGAGCTGATCGACGTTCCCGTCAACGAGATGCTGATCGTCGAGTTGTACTCCAAGTAATCGTAAGCTGAACCCCGCATGGACTTCGATCCTTTGCGGATCACTGAAACGATGGTTTGAAAAAGGAGGGTATTTGCGTGTTCGATTTTGAAAGACCGAATATTGAAATTGCTGAGATTTCCGACGATAACAGATACGGCAGATTCGTCATCAAGCCCCTTGAGAGAGGCTATGGCATCACGTTAGGCAATTCTTTACGCAGGATTATGCTGTCCTCCCTTCCCGGCTGCGCTGTCAGCCAGGTGAAGATCGAGGGTGTGCAGCACGAGTTTACCACCATCCCCGGAGTCAAGGAGGATGTGACGGAGATCATCCTGAACATCAAGAGCCTTGCAATCAAGAATACCGACGAGAGCGATGAGCCCAAGACCGCATTTATCGAAGCAAGCGGCGAGGGCGTGATCAAGGCATCCGACATCCGCCTTGATGCTGACCTGGAGATCATGAATCCCGATCAGGTCATTGCTACTCTGTGCGGAGATGACGCGAGACTGTACATTGAGCTCACCATCACCAGGGGCAGAGGCTATGTAAGCTCCGACAAGAACAAGAGAGACGATCTTCCCATCGGAATGATCTCTGTAGATTCCATCTACACTCCCATCGAGCGTGTCAACACCACCGTGGAGAATACCCGTGTGGGTCAGAGCACTGACTATGACAAGCTCACCCTGGATGTGTACACCAACGGAACCCTGGCTCCCGACGAGGCTGTAAGTCTTGCCGCAAAGGTGCTTTCCGAGCATCTGGCACTCTTCATCAACCTCTCCGAGCGCGCACAGAACGCTTCCGTGATCCCCGTACCCATCGAGGGCGCTCCCAAGGAGAAGTCCGTTGACAGCATGAGCATTGAGGAACTGGAGCTTTCCGTTCGTTCCTTCAACTGCCTCAAGAGAGCCAACATCAATACCGTTGGCGAGCTGTGTGCAAAGACCGCTGAGGACATGATGAAGGTCCGTAACCTCGGTAAGAAGTCTCTGGATGAGGTTCTTGCCAAGCTGAGCGATATGGGCCTCGGCCTCAGATCCGGCGAGGAAGTATAAGCGTCACAAATGCCGGGAGGATAAGACCAAGGGCACCGATCGGTATGTAAACATGAATCCATGTTCGGGCGGTAAGACCATAAGGCACGGCCGGGCATCCATGAAGAAAGGAAAATATCATGGCAAAGTACAGAAAGTTGGGCAGAACCTCTGCTCAGAGAAAAGCACTTCTCAGAAACCAGGTAACCGCTCTGATCGCTAACGGACGCATCATCACCACCGAGTCCAAGGCAAAAGAGGTACAGAAGATCGCTGAGGGCCTCATCGCCCTGGCTGTCAAGGAGAAGGATAACTTCGACACCGTTACCGTTACCGCTAAGGTTGCCCGCAAGGACAAGGACGGCAAGCGCGTGAAGCAGATCATCAACAAGGAGACCGGCGACGTTCTTGCAGATACCAATCGTGACAAGGACGGCAAGCTTCTTCACTTTGAGAACGGCATCACTGTTCCCGTTTACGACGAGGTTCAGAAGGAGATCAAGAAGGATCAGCCTTCCCGCCTCCACGCAAGACGTCAGATGATGAAGGTTCTCTACCCTGTGACCGAGGCCACCCCCGGTGTTAAGGGCAAGAAGAAGGCTACCAAGGAAGTGGATCTGGTTCAGAAGCTTTTCGACGAGATCGCACCCAAGTACGTGAACCGCAAGGGCGGCTACACCCGCATCATCAAGATCGCTCAGAGAAAGGGCGACGGTGCGCTTGAGGTTGTTCTCGAGCTGGTATAAGGATATAAAAAAAACCGGGCAATCTGCCCGGTTTTTTTGTTGCATCAATTTGGCAAGCGGATGCCTTACTCCGGCACCTTCTGGAAGTGCTGGTAGTCCTTGGTCCATTTCCAGTTACCGCCCCAGAAGAAGCCATGCTCCGTAAAGAGCTGGTAGCAGAGGTCGTTCTCGTCGATCTTGTGCGGGAAATCCTTCTTCCTGTCGGCATAGCTTTCCGCCCCTTCCGGAGACACGTACCAGCCGCCTGCGGAGTCCGCACGCACATAAGGGTTGTAGAAGGGATTGATGTCCAGGGCGAGACCGTATGCGTGCTTGGAGAGGGATGTGGTATCATCCACCACCCGGTAATTGAAGCAGGAGGTGTTGTTGTCCGCCATGGAGAGGTGATCGTCTCCCTGATATTCATCGATGAGCCGTACCTTCTCCAGCTGGTACTCGTTCCGGTAGAGCTCGTAGAAGATCTCCACCAGGTCCCGGGCGATGTACTCGTTGCAGATCAGCTCTCCCTCCTGCACTTCACCGTCAAAATCATAATGCAGGATGTGCACATACCGCAGATCCTCCAGGGAAACCTGCGCACTATCCGCATCCGCGGGATAGGAACTGCCTGTGATGTAACGGATCAGCTCCTCCGAGAGGGGCTCGTAGTAGAAGGCGTCCTCGGGCCGTTCGTAAGCGTCTTCCGGGCCGAGACTTTCCTCC
>JAILAF010000107.1 GCA_024681775.1 Lachnospiraceae bacterium | reverse complement strand
TCCGGTCCTCAGGGCGGAAGACATCCAGGAGATTGGCTTCTCCGTAAGGACCGTAGGACAGGTTTTTAAACTGCTCCACTCCCGCAGGTTCCGTAAGGCCCGCGTCACGCACCGCATCTCCCGCAGCCCAGTCCCTGCGCATCTGCAGGATCTGCTCCGGCACGTTCTTTCTCTCTTCTTTCATTCCCCGTTCCCCCATGATCGTTCATTTTCCGCGCTCTGCGCGGGTTGTCGGATGCGCCGGAAAGTGCTCCCCCCGGAGCTGCATCCGACTCACTATTTTAGTGTATTGCATGGAGCGCTTTTTCACAATCCCCTGACATCTTAAGAAATTGTGAACAATCTAAGAAGCTTTCAAGAGGCCGCAAGAAATCTCCCGAGACGCTGCAAGGCTTCCTCCGCCTCTGCGCCGGACAGGATCCGGTCACCCGCAAATACGCCCGGCGCCGCAGGCTGCAGGATCCCCCGCAGACAGACCTGCGCGATGGCATTGGCACAGATCCTGCAATCATACACATCCCGAAGGCCGGCGAATTCCCCCCACTCTCTGTCCCGCTCTCCTGCGATCTCCAGGAGAAAGATGTGAAAGATCCTGGCCGCGTCCTTTCGAAGGGGCGGCTCCCGGAAGGCAGAAACAGGGAAAGCGCTCTGCACAAATCCGCGAAACCGTGCGATCCCGTCCGCTTCCTTCCCCACAGCTGCTTCCATCCCTGCAGCCGCTTCCATCCCTGCAGCCGCTTCCATTCCTGCAGCCGCTTTCTTTTCTGCGGTTGCCTCCTTCTCTGCAGTCTCTTCTTTCCCCGCAATCTCTTCCGCCAGATACAGGCAGTTTTCGATCAGTTCCCCCAGTGTCACTTCCGTCCTCCCAGCATCAGACCGGCGTATAGATCCGGGTAATGTTCTCATAGGGCTTTAAGGAGGAGGCGGTAAAGTCCTCCCCTTTCACCTGCTTCGTTTTTCCGGTCCAGACGTCCAGGACCTCATACCTGCCGGAAAGGGACACCTTTTCCCCGAAGACCTTTTTGATCCGGCCTGCGCTGATGCCGTATCCGCCTTCCTGTTTCTTTCCGCTGAGATTGATGAAGCTGACGGCAAAGCGGCCATCCTTCAGGGGCTTTACCAGGATATCCACCCGGTCCGTCTCCCGCACATAGGCAGTGTCCGGCCTGGTCTCGCACAGGGAGCAATACAGGCGCTTTGCCTGGATCCCCAAAGGATCCTGGTTGATCCCGATCAGTGCCTCGTTGGCGATGATCCGGTAGAGGGCATCGTCCCGCTCCACCCGCCGCAGATCCAGCCCCAGCATCAGCGGTGCGTTCATCATGCACCACATGGCAAAATGGGTTTTTGTCTGATGATGATTCAGTCCCCCCATGCCCACCATCAGCATGTCGGGATCATTCCAGCCCTTCTCAAGGCCGGCAAAGGAGTCCATGATCACCGCTTTGTTGTACTGGGAGGTGACGGCGTTGGTATAACCGCTGACCCAGTCTCCGTGTCCCGGATCTCCGTCCCTGCCCACCCGGAAGGTGATATCATTCAGGATCCGCCAGGAGTCGCAAACCTTTGCACCCCAGTTCTGGGGCTGGGTCTTGCCCCATTCGCAGGCAGAGTAGAGGATATCCTTCTCCGGCGCATATTTGCGAAGGTACTTAAGGAGCCTTGCATAGGACTGCAGGGTATTCTCCTGCCGCCTGTGATTCATGAGACGGATGACATTCGTGCCTTTTTTCAGAAAGATCCGGATGGGATCGCTGTTCGCAAATGCGTCCTCTCCTGCTGTCTCCGGGAGAAAGCCGTCCTGCACGAGACTCCCGTTCACCGCTGCCTGCAGCCAGGCTCCAACTCCCTCCCGTTTTCCGGTGGCATATTCTACCGTGAGAGTCGTCTCCTGCTCCTTCGTACTCGTCACGGTAAAGATCAGTTCGCTGCTCCGCACGCCCAGAGGGGAATATTTCGGCCCTGTGCCGTCAAAGGTTCCCAGGCCGCTCACGGACCCATCTCTGCCGCGCTTTGCCACCTTGCCGGTGAGCTTTCCCTCCTTCGCGGAAGTCTTTTTCCCGGCACCGATGCGGATGGACCGGATGATCGGTGCATAGACATATCTCGCATTTCCCGGTCTGGAAAAGGTGGCATTGTCGAAGGGATAGTAGCAATTGTCCACTTTCAGGAAGTCCACATCCCAATCGATGTAACTCCGGGCATCCACCTCCTCGTGACCGCAGGTGCCCACCGCTGCTCCGGCGCAGAGATTGGTGCCCACGTCATTGTACATGCCGAAAAGCAGGCCCCGCTCATGCAGGTAATCCGCGAGGGCTCTGAATCCGGAAGGGAATTTCTCCTCTTCGTTTGCCAGCTTTCCGTCCACCCGCTCCGGCTTGTAGCAGCCATCGTCCAGCACCATGTAGCGGTACCCCAGCTTGTCCAGGCCCAGGGCAATGATCCTGTCTGCCATAGCCTTCGTCAGAGCCTCCGTATTGCTGCTTCCGAAGGCATTCCAGCTGTTCCATCCCATGGCGGGCAGATGCCCCTTTTGCTTTCCGTATAGCGGCTGCCCCTTGCCAAATGAATCAAAGCAGGTATCCTTCGTGATCTTCTCAGGCTTTAATGTTTTCATCTTTCCTCCCCTGTCGGGCTGAAGCCCCCGACCCTTCCGATGATCCGCTTTTGTAATCCATTCCGCGATAGGCGCAGATCAAACCCCGTATTCCCCCAGTGCCATCTCCCAGTACTTCTCCGGGATGCTGCGCCAGTCGGAGACGCCTTCTGCTTCCTGGTAGAACTGATGTGCTTTGGTCAGAACTCTCGACTGGGAGAGGTCGCCTCCCCGGAGCACCGCTTTGGTCACACGATACCACCCGGGTGCGATCTCATTCAGACGCTCCTCATCCATTTCCCGGACGACTGCTTCCACATCATATTCCAGCGTATGGAATTCCTTCTCCCATTTTCCGCCCTCGTCCGTCAGCATCATGAACTGCGTGCGGCCACCGCTCCGGAGAGGCATTCCCACGGAGCCGGGATTTATGACACGTTTGCCGTTTTTTGCATACGCCGTTTGCACATGGAAATGGGCACAGATCGTCAGCTCCGTCTCCAGCCTGCGGGTCAGATCGTCATTGTAGTAGTAGTCCTCCCGCATACTTTCCCTTACGTGAAATGGAGATCCGTGGCAGATAACAAAATCCGGCATTCCTTCGTAGTGCATCCTGCGCAGGATGGGCAGCTCCGCAAAGCTCTCGATCTGCGCCGGCGTCAGCCTGTCATAGGTATATTGCAGCATCCCGGAACCGGACGTCCCATATTCCCAGTTCCAGTCGTCGGTTCCAGCCCTGTGGTCGATCCAGTAGTCCTCCTTGTTCCCGCGGATAAAGGTACAGGGCACCTCCTTTTGCAGCGCATCCAGCAGGTCAAGGGTCTGCCCGGGGCACCCCAGATCCCCCAGGTAATCTCCCAGGAACAGGAACTCCTCCGCTCCCAGGTGCTTTGCTTCGCTGATACATCTCTCCAAAGCGATATGGTTGCTGTGTATGTCAGCAAGAACTGCTATTTTTCTCATGGATCAAAACCCCTCTCATACAAAAAGCCCCGAAGGGCTTTTCTCACGAATGTGCTTCCCGAGGCTGCGCCGTATCCAGGGACTTGCCGAAAACGAAGAATCTCTGATACAGAAATTCGGTGATCAGATTCGTCGCCATACACAGAGCATCCGCAGCTACAGGGGGCCATCCCGCCCGCTCCGTCAGCAGATGCACCACCCAGGTGGACAGCGGAGTAAAGACCGCGTAATAAGCCGCCACCTTGGCCATGGCGACGGGGACATTCCCCGCGGACTGGAAAGTGAATTTCCGGTTCAGGGTAAAGTTCCAGAGCACCGAAAGCACCAGCCCCACCAGATAACAGGACCAGCTGGGGAGCGGTGTTAAGGTCTCCAGCAAAAATATGGTACCGGCTTCAATAAGCCCCGCACTAGCGGAAAACAGGACAAATTTTAAAACCCGAAGCGCTTCTTTTTTCTTATTTCCGAACATGATTACTTTTGCCTCACTCTTTTTTGATATGTCCTATTATATCGAATTGCAGATGATTTTTCCATTTCCAGTCCAAGCAGGAATCAATGAGAAAAGACAAGGAAAGCGAAGGGCGGCTAACGCCGCCCTTCCACAGTTTATCTGCTCCACTTCATTGTTCCCCTTAGCATACTTCTCTCATAACCTTCCGCATTTTCTCCTTCATATTGTGGACTGTGATACACTTTACTGTTAGTACGGAGAGAATCAACTGAAATTTTAATTGAATTTGCTCCATCCGTTATAAGTGAATCGTCAACCGTCACAACAAGCCTGCATTCATTCTCATAGTTCCAAGGGAAGCTTTTTTTGTAGTATGTAAATCCTCGCAATATATCCCTGTTTACACCTGTAACCAATTCACCGGAGCGTTTAATGGCGGTTTCATCACTGTATTCATCACAATACAAAACATCGATAAATTCGCAATCATATTCTTCCGGCGATAACGTTCTTATAGCAATAAAACCATCATCCCATTTTCCCAACTCTATGGAAGGTTTTTCTGATAGAATCTTTCTTATAATTCGCGGAGAAATATTAATCATCAAGTCTTCCGGATGCCTACAATATAGCATCCACATAGCTACATTTTCAGACTGGGAAAAAGAAAAGCATCTTCCAAAAGCTTTTT
>JAILAF010000114.1 GCA_024681775.1 Lachnospiraceae bacterium | reverse complement strand
AAATCGATGCTAATGAAATGGCTTTGCCGCATCTCGGAATGGCTGGCAGGTTCCGCAGTGCTGTTTATCCTGTATGTGAATGTAAAATACGGCCAGAGACACTACTATCTCTACTCCAACGGATGTGCGGTCCCGAACAGCGTCTATGTGGGCTGCTTTCTGGTGGCAGCTGTGTTTTGCATCATCCTCGGATATTTTCTGGAGAAGAGGAACCGGACGAAGGCGGCTCCCGCCGACACCCTTCCCGGCACGGATTTTATGTATTCCAGACTGGAGGGGCTGATGCAGCTGCGGAAGGTCCTGATCCATGTGGGCATTTTTCTTTTTGTAGTTCAGATCTGGTATGCGGATATCGTCTGGTTTGAAACCGGGTGGGATGTGCATGAGGTCCTGACCATGGCCCATTCTCTGGCCTTTGAGGGGGGCAGGATCGGGGATGCCCATTATTTTTCCATGTATCCCAACAACGTGTTTATCACAGGCCTCTTTGCCGGCATCTGGAAGGTCGCTGCCCTGTTCGGTCCTGTGGAGGACTGTTTTCCGTTGATCGTGGCGGGGTGCCTTCTGGTGAATCTGACGGGCTGGTTCATGGCGGACTCCGTGCGGATGCTTACCGGGCACTGGCTTCCCGTGGTGCTTTCCTATGTCCTGTTTGTGATCCTGTTCGGCGTATCTCACTGGATCACGATCCCCTACTCCGATACTTACAGCATTCTGTTTCCCACCCTTGCGGTGTGGGTATTCCTGCGACGATCGAAGAAGCACCTCCTGGGATCCTGGTTTGCCATCGCTGCCATCAGCCTGACGGGAATGCTCATCAAGCCCACGGTCGTCATGACCCTTGGGATCCTGAGTTTTTTTGCGGGGGCGCAGTTTTTCTCAGCTTGGAAGAAACACAATAAGGCAGACAATCTCCGGATGCTTTCCGGGTACCTGGCGGGGATCGCCCTGGGCCTGGTGCTGGCGCTGGCGCTGCGGACGGGAATGCGTGCGGCGGTGGGGTATACGCCGGATGAGACCCGCAGATTTACCATGACCCACTATCTGATGATGGGCCTCAATCGGCAATACACGGGTGGCTACAATCAGGAGGATGTGAATCTGTCCATCGGTTATGGCAGTGTGGAAGAGCGGGTGCGGGAGAATCTGAAAGAAGTCGGCCGCAGGATCGAGGGAATGGATCCCCTCACCCTAAAGCTGTTCTACTATTCCAAAATGCTGAACAATTTCAATGACGGTACCTTTGGATGGGGGCATGAAGGCGCTTTCTACTGGGCGTTCCGGCAGGCGGAGAGCCGGTTTGCCGATTACATCCGCAGTTACATTTACCATGACGGATCGCGGCACGGCAGGTATGTGGCCTTCTTGCAGGGTGTGTGGATCCTGGTCCTGTGCAGCTGCGGAATGTTGCTTTTGCCCGGCTTTCGGAAAAAGAAGGATCCGGCGTATACGGCAGTCACCATCTGTATGCTGGCCATCTTTACCTTTGTGATGGTGTTTGAAGCGAGAGCCAGATATCTGTATTGCTATGGACCGCTCATTCTGATGACGGCGGTGATCGCCCTGGGGAGACTGTTTGCCCTGGGCGGTCGCTTCGGGAAGCGGATCCGAAAGGAGAAGTGATATGCCTACTGTCTACTATGCGGGAGATTCCACGGTTCAGACCAATGACATCGCAACCTATCCCCAGACCGGCATGGGACAGGTGCTCGGTCTCTACCTGAGGGCGGATGTTCCGGTCTCCAACCATGGGAAAAACGGTCGATCCACCAAAAGCTATATCGCAGAGCAGCGCCTTTCGCCCATCGGGGAGCGCATCACTGCGGGAGACTTCCTGCTGATCCAGTTCGGCCACAACGACGAAAAAGAAGCGGATCGGAGCAGGTACGCGGCTCCCTTCGGAGAGTATCAGGCGAATCTGGAGCACATCGCGAATGTCGCCCTGGAAAGGGGCGCGTACCCGGTCCTGATCACGCCCTTAGAGCGCAGGCGTTTTGCGCCGGACGGTACCCCCGGGGATCCCACCCACGGGGAATATCCGGAAGCGGTGCAGCAGCTGGGAGAAAGGCTGGGGATCCCCGTCATTGACCTGAACGGGGAGAGCAGAAAGGCAATTCGGGAAGCGGGCCCGGAGGGGAGCAAAGAATGGTTCCTCCATCTGCCTGCCGGGAAATATGCCGCTTTTCCCGATGGGAAGGAGGACGACACCCATCTGTCCTATGCGGGGGCAGTGCGTTTTGCCGATATCATCGCAAGGGGCCTGGAAAGGCTCGGCAGTCCTTATGACCGGATCCTCTGCCCCAGGGTGAAGGAAGAAGAGGTGTTTGTTTCGGGTGTGATGTAATGGATGTGCAAAAAAATGTAAGCATTTACATTGCCGAAAATTCAACTATTTGCTATAATCTTTGCAACCGATGACAACCATAAGAAAGGAACCCTTTATGCAGGTAGAAAGATTTATCGATCAATATCTTGAGAATTACACCAATTACAAAGAGTTCTGGAACTACGAGGACGGCTGTGTGCTCCTGGGCTGCAAGAACCTTTTCGAGGCGACGGGAGAGAAGAAATACTACGACTTTATCGAGCGCTATCTGGACGGCTTCGTTACGGAGGACGGCAGGCTCCTGAAGTACGATAAGGAAAAATACAATATCGACAACATCAACAGCGGCAAGATCCTCTTTTTCATGTACGAGCGCACCGGCGAGGAGAAGTACCGCGGTGCCATCGAGGTGCTGATGGATCAGCTCCGCAGTCACCCCAGATGCTCTACCGGGAACTTTTTCCACAAGAAGATCTACCCCGATCAGATCTGGCTGGACGGCCTGTACATGGCACAGCCCTTCTACATGGAGTATGAGACGAAGTTCGAGAACAAGGAGCATTACGGGGATATCGTCGCCCAGTTCCGCAACGTGCAGAAGTACCTCTTCGACGAGGAGAAGGGCCTCTGCTACCATGCCTGCGATATCGAGAAAAAGGCGTTCTGGGCCGATCCCGAGACAGGGCGCTCCGCGAATTTCTGGCTCCGCAGCATGGGCTGGTATCTGATGGCACTGGTGGATACCATGTATGCCATGAACCGCGAGATCTACGAGCAGTACCGCGAGCTGGAGGACATCTTCAAGACTGTGCTGAAGGGGATTCTCCGCTATCAGGATCCGGAGACCGGACTGTTCTATCAGGTGATCGACCGAAGCGACGTGGAGGGGAATTACCTGGAGACCTCCGGCACGGCCATGATCGCCTATGCCATCCTGAAGGCCTGCCGCATGGGGATCCTTCTGAAGGAAAAATACGCCGGGATCGGAGAGAGGATCGTGGAATCCCTCATCGAGAACAAGCTGATCGAGAAAGACGGAAAGTATGAGCTCACCGGGATCTGTTCCGTGGCGGGGCTCGGTCCCGAGACCAACCGGGTGCGTGACGGCAGCGTGGAGTACTACCTGTCCGAGCCCGTTGTCAGCAATGATGCGAAGGGCGTGGGTCCCTTCTTTATGGCCTATGGGCAGTACCTGAGCCTGCACAGAGAAAATGCCTGAAAGAAAAGAAGACTATATGGAAGTAAAACTACTTATGAAGTCCGCCAGAGTGGCAGTCATCGAACTGTCGGACGGCGGGATCTATGAGACGCTGGAGCCGTATGACATCTATGTAAACGGCCAAAATCAGCTGGTCGCCACCACCGTGATCACTTCGATCCATGATCTGAAGCCGGAGACGGATGTGGAGATCGTGGTGAAAAACCGGGCGGGCGAGGAACTTTCCTCCATCGACTTTACCACCGACCGGGAGTTCGTCACATTGAATGTCCGGGATTTCGGCGCCGCCGGAGACGGACAGCAGGACGATACGGAATACATCCAGGCAGCCATCATGGCCTGCCCTGATGAGAGCCGTGTCCTGATCCCGAAGGGAGAATACCGGATCCGTTCCCTGTTCCTGAAGAGCAGGCTCCGTCTGGAGCTGGCGGAGGGTGCGGTTCTGAAGGCAGATACCGAGCGGAACCATTATCCCGTATTTCCTGCGGTCATCGAAAGCTACGATGAGACGGATGAGTATATCCTGGGGACCTGGGAGGGGAATCCGCTTCCCATGTTTGCGGGGATCATCACCGGCATCGATGTGGACGGCGTACTGCTCTACGGGAAGGGTGTCATCGACGGATGCGCTTCGAAGGAGAACTGGTGGCAAAACCCGAAGGTGATGCGCACCGCGTTCCGCCCCAGGCTCTTTTTCCTGAGTCATTCCCGGAATGTGACGGTGCAGGGCCTGACCTTCCGCAACAGTCCCTCCTGGACCATTCACCCCTACTTCAGCAACGAGCTGGCCTTTTACAACCTGAGCGTGGAGAATCCTTTCGATTCTCCCAATACCGACGGACTCGACCCGGAGTCCTGCAAGAATGTCACCATCGAGGGTGTGCGGTTCTCTCTGGGAGATGACTGCATCGCCGTTAAGTCCGGCAAGATCTACATGGGGCGGAAGTACAAGACTCCTTCGGAAAATATCCTGATCCGTCAGTGCCTCATGGAAAACGGCCACGGTGCCGTCACCATCGGCAGCGAGATGGCGGGCGGTGTGAAGGATCTGAAGGTAGAGGAGTGTATCTTCCGGCATACCGACAGAGGACTTCGGATCAAGACCCGCAGAGGCAGAGGCAAGGATGCGGTTCTGGACGATATCAGCTTCTACCGGATCCGCATGGACCATGTGATGACACCCTTTGTCATCAACTGCTTTTATTTCTGCGATCCCGACGGCCGCACCGCATATGTGCAGTCCAGGGACGCCTATCCCGTGGACGAGCGGACGCCCTTTGTAAAGCATCTGTGCTTTGAGGATATTATCGCCCACAACTGTCATGTGGCAGCAGCATTCTTTGAAGGACTGCCCGAGCAGAAGATCGAAGAGATCATCCTGCGCCGGATCGAAGTGGACTTTGCGGCCGAGCCGAGGAAGGGCGTTCCTGCCATGAGCAACGGCGTGGAGCCCTGTGTGTGCAAAGGAATCTACGCCCGGAACGTGGGGCATCTCCTGCTGGATGATGTGAAGATCAACGGTCAGGACGGCGAGGAACTCACCGCCATCTCCGTGGACGAGCTGGAGCAGGAGACGGAAGAAGCATAAAAGAGAATGGTAACGCTGGAAAGCACAAGAAAAGCGGCGCCTGAGGCACCGCTTTTTTCTTTAGAATCCGATCACCGCTTCCCTGGTATAGGCGGAAGCTTCCGCATCGGACAACTGCTTTACAAATGAGGCTCTGGTCCCGGGACTTGCTCCCGGGCCGGAGCTTTTGTATTCCGCGTAGAGGATCGTGTCATGGGCCTGTGGCTTGCTCCAGTCGTGGAAGCCCTCACGGCGGATATGTTCACCGAGAAAGCATTCGAGAAGTACCGTTTTGGCAAAATCTCTCCAGGGACGTCCGAGGTAGACGCTGTTTTCCGGACATTCCTCGCTCTCAAAGCGGCAGTCATGGAAGACATAGCCGAAGGGCTCTCCTTCCGGAGTGGAAGCGGCGGTGGTATAGCCGCAGATGTCCGGATGCGCTTTTTCCGAGGCAGGCAGCTCCGGTGAGCAGAGGGATACGATCCGGCATTGCTCAAACCAGACGACCGCACTGCCGAAGATGAAGTCTACATCGCCTTCGATGACGCAATTGTCATAAAGCTGATGCCCCAGCTTTCGCTCGTCGAATTCCTTCGGACCGGTAAAACCACCGGCAGACATGGGCTTGGGCGGAAGCGGCGCGGTAAACAGGGTGTCCTGGAAACTCCGCAGCACGCAGTCCTTCACGGTCAGCCGGTCCCCGTCCGCATAGAGGGCAACAGCCTGCCCGACTTTTCGTCTGGGAGCGGCGGTATTTTCCACCGTCAGGTTTTCCAGCCGGTTACCGTCCCCGTCCAGGAGGAGGGTGTAGGAGCGGAAGGTGCCCCGCTTGGTGCCGTCCTCCATCAGCATGGTAGCATAGTCACCATAGGAGATGACCGTCTCCTCCGGGGTTTCTCCCAGGCCTTTGACCGTCAGATGATCTCTGCGGATCCAGAGCTTTTCCCGGTAGACGCCGGGGGAGAGCAGGATGGTGACGGGCTCCGAAGCATGCTCCGGAGATTTTTCATCTGCCGCTTTCAGCCACGCAGCGCATTCCGTCAATGTGGCAAAAACACCTTTCCGGGTACGGTCCGCCCCGGGGATGATCCTTAATTCCATGAGATTCTCCCTGCGGAGCCGGTGCGCTCCGCAATCCATTGTGAACAGTTCCGTGGGGTGTTACTGGGGCTTCAGGGCGATGCTGCCGTGGGCTGGTAATGTTACGGATACAGAGCCGTCCTTGGACTCCACTGCCTTCCCGTTCCAAAGTGATAGGTAGCTGCCGGAGAGGGTGGGCTCCTTCATGCCTCTGTGCCAGAGTCCGTTCAGGATCTTCTCCGCGGAGACAGTAACTTTCTTACGCTTGTCGGAGAGGTTGAAGAGTGCCAGGTAATAGTCCTTCCCGTCGGTGGAAAGCCATGCGGCTTCGTCTTCCGTAAGGAAGAGCTGTGCGGGCCGGAAAGCGGGATCATTCATGGCAAGGATCCCGGGATTGTTCAGGAGATCGAAGGTCCATTTGTCCAGCGTGGTGAGATCCGTGCCGATCATGAGAGGCGCTCCGAAAATGTTCCAGAGGGTCATCATGGTCATCTGCTCATCCTTGGTAAATCGGGTATGCCAGCCACCTGTGCCGAAGCCTTTCCCCAGCTCACCAACGGGAAGCATGTCACAGTCAGGGTAGTTGCCTACGGCCACATGGTCCTGCCAGAGCTCGCAGCGGTGGAACATGTCCTTGAGCAATCGCCACTCATCCCAGAAGTCGTCGGTGATGCGCCACATGTTGGCGTGCTGCTCATAGTGCCATGCCTTCTCGATGAGAGCGGGTCCGGGAGAGAGGGAGAGGACGATGGGGCGGCCCGTCTTATCGATGGCCTTCGCCAGCATCTCGATCTCGTGGGCGGCAGAGTAAGGATTGTGAGGATACATGTTGGTGTTGCAGATATCATCACACTTGATGAAATCCACACCCCAGTCCGCATAGAGTTGCAGGATGGAGTCGTAGTAAGCCTGTCCGTCGGGAGTATTTTTTACGCCGTACATATCCGGATTCCAGCCGCAGATGGAGGAAGCGTTTGCCACTTCCGCAGCGTCCGCGCCGTTCAGGATGTGAATGTGGCGATGGGCTGCCTCTCTGGGGATGCCACGCATGATGTGAATGCCGAATTTCAGCCCCTTGTCATGGACGTATTTTGCCAGGGGTGCAAAGCCTTTGCCGCCCTTGGAAGAGGGGAAGCGCTTGGGGTCCGGCAGGAGTCTGCCGTACTCGTCCATCACCAGATCATTGAAAGGGATGTACTGGTACTCGGAGCGTCTGCTGCCCGCACCGGGAGCAAACCACTCGATATCGATGACGATGTACTCCCAGCCCAGATCCTTCATGTGCTTTGCCATGTAGTCGGTGTTGGCCTTCACCGCTTTTTCGTCGACGGTGGTGTCATAATAATCGTAACTGTTCCAGCCTCTGGGGGCCCGGAGCGCAAAGGTGTTTTTGTCCATGGAAACCTCCTTTTTT
>JAILAF010000106.1 GCA_024681775.1 Lachnospiraceae bacterium | reverse complement strand
CAACCCTACGAGAACGGTAAGATTGGAAAAGGATTTCTGGTCCTGATCGGAGTAGAAGAGGCAGACAACGAAAAAATCGCTGATGCCATGGTGCGAAAGCTCCTTGGCATGCGTATTTTCCCGGATGAAAACGGTAAAACGAACCTGGATCTGGCTGCAGTAAACGGGGAACTGCTTTTGATCAGTCAGTTTACCCTGTATGCAGATTGCCGCAAGGGAAATCGTCCCAGCTTTACCAACGCCGCCGGCGCTGAGCAGGCTAACGCATTATATGAATATGTTGTGGCCCAGTGCAGAGCCAGTGTGGCTCATGTGGATACGGGCGTATTTGGAGAACATATGGAGGTGGATCTGGTCAATAACGGACCCTTTACCATTGTGCTGGATTCCCGTGATTTAAGTATATAGAGGTACCCTTACAGGGCTCCCGTGATCCATATTTTGAAAAAGCCGACATAGAGTAAAATCTATGACGGCTTTTATATTGCAGACTAAGTCATGGTGTACTGATAAGCAACCTGTAGTTTAACGAATCAGTTGGAATGCATTTTAACGCATTCCAACTATTCGTTAAACTATCCTTTTGCGAATAAATAGTTAGAAAGGCCCGCGCCTCTGCTTTCACACAGAGTCGCGGGTTTGCATTCGGATCAAATAATGAATTATCCCAGAAAAGGCAATGCAATATGATACACGATACATGAAAGGATCAATGCAGCCACAATATAGAATCCCGCTGTCTTTGCAGTCCATTTTAACGAATGGGATTCCTTGTAGGTCGTGGACAGCGCCATCAGGCAGGGAACGCTGAATGTGATGGCAAACATAAATGCCAGCGCTTCAGCGCCGGAAATCGTCTGTGTCATGAGCAGTGCCAGCGCATTTTTGTCAACACCTGCCTTGCTGGCATTAAATGCAATATTGGCGACTGTATCCTGGCCGGCAAAAACCGCATTCAGCGTACCCAATACAGCTTCCTTTGCAAAGGCCGCTGTAATGAATGCCATGAAGGTCCGCCAACCCATGCCGAAGAACTTCGTCACAGGTTCGATAAAGGTTCCAACCTTGTACAGCAGACTGTTTTCCACATTTCCGGAGGAACTGTAGGAAAAGGCCCAGAACACGATAGACACCAGAGTAACGGTCCTCAAGGCCCGCTTGAACATATCAAAGCATTTGATCCAGGCTTCCTTGAGGATGTACTTCCAGTGCGCCTTGTGATAAGGCGGCAGTTCCATGATCATTCCGGATCTGTCATTTTCCGATACCAGCTTACCGCCAAAAATCCTGGAAACGATGAACATCAGCACAAAGATGTACAGGATGATCCCCAGGCATACCAGTGCAGTTCCCCAGGCAGGGAAAAACATGTTGGAAATGACCGGTATGACGCTCCAGATGGACGCACAGGGAACCGCCCATACCACCATCATGGTGAGCATCTTCTGCCCCCAGTTGTCCATGACTCTGGTACCGCTGGCTCCGCCGATGGTGCAGCCCATTCCCATAAGGATCGGCGCTACGGCTTTTCCCTGAAGACCCAGTTTGGACAACGCACCGTCAAACTGATAGGCCGCTCTTGCCAAAAATCCGATCTCTTCCAGGAAACCGAACACCACATTGACGCCAAAGACAAAAGCTGCCATAGAGATGCAAAAATAGAAGGTATTGGGGATCAGCAGGCTGAAAATGGACACCAGCCAGGGATGCACATGCAGTCCTGTCAGGAAATCCGCGATGGGCTTTCCCAGGAGTCCGGGAAGCATTCCGGCAACGCTCATAAACGGTGCCATGATAAACATTGCTGCCAGGAACCCCACCAGGATCACCAGGAGCGTCATGACTTTACCCAAGATCGGTCTGAGGAGCAGTTTATCAAATCCTTTGACCTGATAGTCCTCTCCCGCCGATTTTGAGACTCCTTCCAGCAGGCTTTCGATCCAGGAATACTTTTCTTTGACCCCGGACAGGATCTGGTCCGCATTTGCTTTCGCAGTTCCTGCAATCTCCGGCTTGCTGATCGGCCGATGGGGCGCTTTCATCTCCTGCTCGATCAGGGTTTTCAGTTCATCAAATCCCTTGCCGTCTGCCGCAGTAAAGGGCAAAACAGGGATTCCCAGTTTTTCCGATAATTTTTTATCATCGATCTGCTTTCCCTGTGCTGTTGCAACATCCATCATGTTAAGGAGAAGGATCATGGGATGATCCATCAGCACAAAGTCTGCCAGCATATAAAGGCTTCTTTCCAGCTGGGAAGCGTCCGCAAGAACGCAGACCAGATCTGCTTCTCCGCTTTTGATGAACTGTTCGGTAATGATCTCTTCATCGGAATTGCCGGACAGACCATAGCTTCCCGGCAGGTCTACTACCGTATAGGATGTGCCGTGAAAGAAATAGTTGCCTTCTGTTTTCTCAACGGTCTTGCCCGGCCAGTTTCCCACATGCTGTCTGGAGCCGGTGAGCTGATTAAATACAGTTGATTTGCCGGAATTCGGCTGGCCCAAAAGCGCGATACAGTTCATACTCTCACCTCCGAAACCTCGATTTTTTCACAATCCTTTCTGTTCAGAGCCAGCAAAGTTTCTCTCACATAGATCAGCATCGGCATTTTCCGATCGTTTTTCACGACCTGAAAAACAGCTCCTTCCGTAATGCCGACGGACGAGATCCGGTTCAGAAAGTGTTCGTCTCTTCCCAGGGATTTCACGGTTCCGTGTTTGTTGGCTGCCAGTTCACTTAGTTTCATCCTTCCTCTCCTCTTTCCGGGAGTGCGGACAACAACCGTTACAGCCCGGGCATCCGGAACAGCCGCATTTACAGGAGCCGTTCTTCCGCTCAGAGATCACGCTTTTCAAGGCAAGTCCCACCATAAGGATCAGGACCAACGAACAGACGATGGTTCCAAGATTTGCTGTGATCCAGTTCATCTCCGCTCTCCTCCAATATGATTAGTTATAACTAACCTGTGCGATTTTTTTACTCCACGGAAACCGTGGAGTTGCAAAAGTGCTGGTTAGTTATATCTAACCATGTATTTTATTGGAAACGAGATGATCCGTCAAGTATGAATTTCGCAGTTTCTCCATTTGCAGATCTGTATCATGCGTTGCAACGAAAAAAGCAGCCAAAAATGGCTGCTTTTTTGAAATTATGGAACTACTTCAATGTTTTCTGTGGAGAAGGGTCCTTATGCGCTGATGGTAAACTGATCGATCAGGCTGTTCAGGTTCTCGGACTGCTCGGAAAGCTCGATGGATACGGCACTGGATTGCTCGGCGGTAGCGGAATTGTTCTGAACCACTCCGGAGATCATCTCGATTCCCTTGTCGATCTCTTCCATGCTCTGTGCCTGCTCCTCAGCCAGATCGCCGGTCTCAATGATCATGCCCGTGATCTCCTCAACACTCTGCTGCATTTCATCCAGCGCTTCCGTGGTCTCGGCCACAACGGCATTTCCGTTTTGAATCTCGTCCATGGTATCTGCGATGAGCTGGTGCGTATTCTTGGCAGCCTCGCTGGACTGATCAGCCAGGATACCGATCTGCTCTGCCACCACAGCGAATCCTCTTCCGGATTCTCCCGCTCTGGCTGCCTCAATGGAAGCGTTCAGGGCAAGGAGGGAAGTCTGCTTTGCGATGGCTTCGATGGTATTGGTGATCTGCTCGATCTCTGCGGATGCCTCGGTGATTCTGGTCATGGCATCCGTCACCAGATGCATCTTCTGTGCACTGCGCTCTGCATCCTTGCGGACGGAAGCTGCCATGCTCCTGCTCTTTTCAGCTACCACAGCCAATTGTCTCGTCTGCTCCGTCACGGAATCAACGGATGCAGTGAGTTCCTCAACGGCTGCAGCCTGGTCCGTTGCGCCCTCCGCAAGGTCCGTAGCGCCCTGCGACATATTATTTGCGGATTCCGATACAAGCAAGGAAGAATTCTTCACCTCACGCAGCGTATTGGAAAGGGTATCCGAAATATCCCCCAGTGCTGTCTTGATGGCATCGTAATCTCCGATATACAGGTCTTCGTTCCGGGAGCCGGTGGAGAAATCACCGCCGGACATTCTTTTTAAGGTCTCTGCGATGTCTTTTACGATATTCTCGATCACATTGGTGGACTGCCTCAGGTCCCCTGCCAGTCTGCCGAGCTCATCCTCGGAATCGGTCTCGATCTCCACCTCCAGTTTTCCTTTCGCCATGTCATCGGCTGCTTTTGAAATCGCCTCGATGGGATCCAGGATACTGCGCGTCATTGCTTTCCTTGCCTTTTTGGAATACATAAGCGCATAGGCGACCACCGCCAGAGAAACGGCTGTCATAATACTGACACCCACGATGCTCATCACATATGCCCTGGCTGCCTGCTCACCGGCGTCGATACCGATGGCCTTAAAATCTTTGACGACCACTTTTATGGCTTCATTGGTGTTTGCACTGTAATAATCGTAGATCTCTTCCCTCGAAGCACCGGAATCAAACATTGCTACCAGGGTATCATCCGTGGCGTCGATATCTGCGATATGCTGATACGCAACGGACAGATCCCCCTTGTAGACCTTTCCGAGGGCATCCAGGCCATCGTTTAACTCCTGGATCTTCTCAAATGCACCTTCCATCTGCTCCTGTCTCTCCCCTGCATCATAGGCATTCATGGCGGACAGATAATACTTTGCAAGCGCCTGGATGGTGATCCGGATCTCCCCCTGAAGCGTGTTCTGCTCATAATAAACTGCATAAATATTTCGAATATTGAAAAGCGCAGCCATATCGATGATCACGATGGAAACCAGAATGATGATCAGATTGTTTCTGAACTTCCCGAAAATCTTCTTAAACTTATCCGAAACGGACAACTGCCGGAAAGAATCCCGTGAAAACTCATTTCTCTTCGCATCGACGTTAGCCATACATACCTCCATTAATCTTCTTTCTTCTTATCAATTACTCTTACGAAACAAATATATTTTACCCGATATAATCGGGCAATACAAATGAAGATAGTATTAAAATCGGAAACTATTTCTAAACTCTACGCACAAAAAAAGGACCGGCAAACGCCGGCCCATATCTTCCCAGTTATGCTTCTGTAAACTGCTCACAGAGGGATTTTCTGGTCTTCCTGCGGGTGATCTCCATGATCCCCAGGG
This sequence comes from Lachnospiraceae bacterium, assembly GCA_024681775.1. Classification (GTDB taxonomy): domain Bacteria; phylum Bacillota; class Clostridia; order Lachnospirales; family Lachnospiraceae; genus AC2028. The sequence continues at coordinate 53,613 of JAILAF010000106.1, read as the reverse complement.
CTGTGATATCCAGTGCTCTGGCGAGGCCGGTATCTGCTTTCAAGAGGTCCTGCATATAGGAAAGAAGGCTCTCGGAGGCGTTCTCTTCCTCATTGTTGATGAAATCCACCAGGATCATGCCGGAGAGATTCCGGAGCCTGATCTGAAGCGCCACCTCCCTGGCAGCTTCCCGGTTCAGGTCGCTAACGAATCCCGCACCGGATTTTTCTTTCTTGCCGCTGTTTACATCGATGACCGTCAAAGCTTCTGTGTAGTCAAAGATCAGATATCCCCCGGAAGGCAGCCAGACCTTCCTGGCCAGCGCTTCCTGCCCCTTGGTACCAAGACTGTAAAGGGCGCTCAAAGAAAGGACCTCATCGGTGTAGCGTCTGACAGGGATGCCGCTGATCTCCGCACTGCATTTTTCGAAGAGGTCCTCCAGGTCCGTGACGATCTCTTCGACCTCAAAATGCTTTGTATCCGCGACCGCCTTGATCACGGGCTTCAGATCCGGTCCGTCGGATATAAGGAGCCGTCTGATCTTATTGTCGTGGGACGCGGTTGCCCGTACAGACTCTCCGTCCGGAATGCGGCTCCAGTCGATCTTTGCGGAAAAGGAAGCCCTCTTCCCTCTCTGGGGCTCCGCTTTCAGGCGGACACAGATCAGGTCTCCCTGCTTGGGATGTACGTCAGCGGGAATCTGGGAAAAGGGCAGGAATCCCGTCAGGGACGCTCCTTCCGTTCCATAGAGGACAAATGCCGCTTTCAGCTCATTGGAAACATTGGTCACCCGCGCAAGAAAGAGGTCCCCCACATGGTACCCGCCATCTCTTTCCCCGGAATCTCTTCCGGAGGAAATCCCCAGGGAAGTCATCTCCAGGAGTCTGCCGCCCTTCAGATAAAACATGCAGATATGCTTTTCAAATCCTGTGATCAGAAGCTTTCCCGCTTCGGATGCCGCTTCTCTGGCCAGGGCCTTTCCTTCCATGGAGGCTGCGCTCACATCAATCCTGCGACTCATGCCAAATGTTCCTCACAAATGCCGATCATGGGGATCAACTCCCCATTTTCTTCCCCCTCTGCCGCCGGTTTCCGGGTATACATCTCCAGACGGGTCACCAGCAAGGCATACTGCGCCAGTGTCTCCCCTTCCATGGCACAGATGCTCTCCAGGACCTGGATGGGCTTGATATTGCCTGCGCTGGAAGCATCACACCGAAGGAACAGGGCGCAACGCTCCTCATCAAAATGAAAATCCAGAATCCCCGGGCGCAGGTCCAGGATCCGTTCTCCCTTTTTCAGGACCTTCGTATAGGGGATCTCGGTACGGGCAAGGAGCTTATCGATGACGGCACGGCATTTGTCCGGATCCAAGGCGGACTGCCCGGACCCTTCCGCCAGACACGCAGGCACTTTCCCCGTGCGGAACTCAACTGCATAATCCGCAGCAGCCACGGAAGCCATGGCATTCCCCGCATTTTCGGGCAGGAGCCCCACATCTGCGATGCGGATCTCAGGCACGGATACCGCGTTTAAGGCATCCGCGATCTCCTGCAGAGAAGTTAAGCTGTTCAGCTTCAGATCCATGTACTCCGCCTGACTCTCCAGGCCCACGCTTAAGGGTGACGCAAATGTCATGATCTGGTGGGGAGAAAAGCCGCCTGTGTAGGCTACATCAATCTCCGCCCTACGGATGCATTTCTGGAAATAGCGCATCACATCCAGATGGCCGATATACCGGATGGCTCCGGTTTTGGTGAATTTGACTCGTATAAACAAAGCTCGCTCCATTCAGGATCCGGATAGGATTACAGAAACCGGATCCGCTCAGATGATCAAACGTTTTTGGCAGTACGAAAAAAGCAGGAACGCGGCCATATCAGGAACGGGAGGCAAAACAGATGCCGACGCCGAAGGAAGCCGCACCGCAGCCGGAACATTTTTCGGCGCAGTTATCGGTGACCTTCCCTTCCTTTGCATTGTGCCATTCCTGCAGCAGGAACTTCCTGGAAACCCCGCAGTCGATGAAGTCCCAGGGGAAGATCTCATCATCCGGGCGCTCCCTTACGGTATAGAAATCGGGATCTACGCCGCATTCCGCAAAGGATTCCATCCAGCGGTCATGATGATAATACTCCGACCAGGCATCGTAAAAACATCCCTTTTCATAGGCCCGCCGAATGACCTTGCAGAGCCTCCGGTCTCCCCTTGCCAGGACGCCCTCCAGGACGCTGACATCCGCTTCGTGCCAGTTGTATTTGATGCTCTTCTGGTTCAGCTGGGAAGCAATGCCCTGCCTGCAGGTATAGGCCTTCTCGATGAACTGTTCCTTACTGCACTGGGGCGCCCACTGGAACGCGGTAAAGGGCTTGGGGACGAAGAATGAGGTACTGACCACGATCTGCACCCGGCCGTTCACCCGCTTTTCCTTGGGAACGGCATCGAAAAACTCCGCCGCGATCTTGTTGGCCAGGTCCCCGATGCCCACGATATCCTCATCCGTCTCTCCGGGGTGGCCCAGCATGAAGTAGAGCTTGACTCTGGTCCAGCCGCCTTCAAAGGCCTCTCTGGCGCCGGAAAGGATCACCTCTTCCGACAGGCCCTTGTTGATGACGTCACGGAGTCTCTGGGAGCCTGCCTCAGGGGCAAAGGTCAGGCTGGTCTTTTTCACATCCTGCACCTTGCTCATGACATCCAGGCTGAAGGCGTCGATCCGCAGGGAGGGCAGACTGATGTTGATATGGCGCTTGCTGCATTCCTCCAGAAGATAGTCCAGCAGCTCCGGCAGATGGGTGTAATCGCTGGAGGACAGGGAACTTAAGGAAATCTCCTCGTGCCCTGTATTTTTCAGCATCTCCATGGCATAGCGCTTCAAGGTCTCCACGGAGCGCTGCCGCACGGGACGATAGAGCTCTCCCGCCTGACAGAAGCGGCAGCCGCGGATGCAGCCCCGCATGATCTCCAGCACCACACGGTCCTGGGTACACTTGATATAGGGCACCACTGGCTTCATGGGATAGTAGGTATCATCCAGTGCGCCCACGATCTCCTTCCGGATCTTTCGCGGCATCTCCGGGTATCTGGGATCAAAGGAGGCAATGGTGCCATCCCGGTTGTAGGTCACATCGTAGAGAGAAGGCGCATAGATCCCGGGGAGGCACCCGGCTTTCCGCAGGAACCCCTCTCTGGATTCGCCCTTCGCCCGGCATTCCTTGTACAGGTCCAGCAGGGCACGGTACTGGGTCTCTCCCTCGCCGATATAAAAGAGGTCGAAAAAGTCCGCAATGGGCTCCGGATTGTAAGTGCAGGGGCCGCCGCCGATCACGATGGGCACGTCCCAGGTGCGGTCCTTCGACTCCAAAGGGATCTGCGAAAGATCTAAAACCTGCAGGATATTGGTATAGCACATTTCATACTGGATGGTGATGCCCAGGAAATCAAAATCCTTCACGGGACTTTGGGACTCCAGGGCAAAGAGGGGGATCTTTTTTTCCCGCATGACCTGATCCAGATCCGTCCAGGGGGAATAGACCCGCTCGCACCAGGTGTCCTCAAAGGAATTGAACATATCATAGAGGATCTGGATCCCCAGATGAGACATCCCGATCTCATAGACGTCCGGAAAACACATGGCAAAGCGGACCTGCACCTTGGACAGGTCCTTCACCACGGCGTTTACCTCGTGTCCGATATAGCGTTCCGGCTTATCGATGGATAGCAGTATTTCGTCAGGCAATGCCAGAAAATCCGTTTTCATCATAACTTTCCTTTAAATGCCGCCAGCTCTTCTTCCGTACATTCTCTGCCGGAATATCTGGCTTTTTCGTAGATGGCGCTCCAGCCGGAGGATCCGCTGATCCGCTCCAGCGCTCTCGCGGTGTGCTTTCCGGGACTCCGCAGGGGATCCCCGGGGCCGGCGGACTCTCTTCTTTTTGCAAAATGGGTGGCGTAATGCCTGCGGATCCGGTCGTTGACGCTCTTCCCGTCCGGGCCGAAAAAGCGCCGTCTCGCCGCTCTGGAGAGACGCTCATGCAGGTCCATTACACCCTCCTCCTCGCTGTCGCTGTATACCTCGGCAGTACGATGCTTTACCAGGAACAGGAAGAGTTTAAAAAGCCCCATCGCCGCATAATATACCACTACCGCAATGATCACGCCAAAGATCAGATAGCTCAGCACTGTCCAGATGGGCCAGGGCTCCTGCACGCCTTCCTGGATCTGCATCGTTGCGGGATCCGACAGATGCAGGTCCTCCGGCACTTCCCCGGAAGGCCCTTCCTCCGGATGAAAATGGGAAAAGAACCAGACGATGAATTCCCGGAACTTCCCCAGGAGATACCGGAAGCCTCTCTGAATCGCTTCAAACTGACCGGCAATGATCAGTGCCACAGCCAGGAGGCCGGAAAAAAGCAATGTCGTGGAAAAACCGCTGCGATACATCTCCCGCACCGGGAGGTATCCTACTGTGCTTTCGTTAAACCTGGTGAATTTCTGTAATTGATTCAGATATAACTGTAAAAACAAAAGCAGCAGGCAAAGGATCACCCCGGCACGGAGCTGTCTGTCCCAATCGGGCCCCAGCACATAGTGCGTAAAGCCGGAAGCCACAAAGGCAAGCACCACACCGGTGATGGCAGGGATGGGGATCACGGGATCGTTGTCCCGCAGGAACCGCCGCCTGCATTCTGCGATCAGGTAGATCGCCGCAAACACAAATCCATCCAGCTTCACCACATAGGGGATAGGGATCATGATCCAGATCACCAGTACCAGAATGGAGGAACCCAGGAAGGGGAAGGACTTTGCAAACAGCCTGTTCAGGAAAAAGAAAAGCAGCGGAAAAATCCCGAGTCCCACAAAGATCATGATGTGGGGCGGCATTTCCCCGGAAATATTATAAAAGATCAGCATCAAAAACACATAGAGCCCGAAGAGGCTCCAGTGATTCATTTCCAGTGTCATGACGGATCCCAGAAGTGAGATCCGCTCCGCCAGGGAGGATCTGTGTTTTTCCTTCATACTCATTCCTCCACATAGTAAGTGTATTGCATCAGTTCGCCGCCGACAGCTTCCGCGTCTTCCTTCCGGCTGGGCAGGATCAGTGCCACAGCAGCGCCCATATTCAGCCCCTTCTCCACCAACTCCAGCATTTCCGGATCCGGGAAAAGGGAGAAAAAGCATAAGAGTGACGCATCCTCTTCCGGGAAAACAGACTCATTGAAATGATGTTCGAAAGGCAGTGTCCGTGCAGGATCGATCCCCGCCAGCACCGTCAGAAAATCAGAATAGTCCCCCTCTTCGGTGGAGGCAAAGGCAGGTCCCCCCGTCAGGGAATTCACGGCATTGGTGCGCAAGGACACATGGATCCCCTGCTCAAAGAAGAGACGTCCCAGATAAGCGATGGCGGAGATCAGAACCTCCGCTTCATCCTCTCTGTGGCGGATGTGCGCATCTGTGAGATTCAGGTAAAAACGCACGGGACGTCTGGACACGTACTCCCGGACATTCACCAGAAGGTCCTCCTCTGTTTTCGCGGAAGCGCACCAGTTGATGGTCTTCATGGGATCTCCGGGCTGATACTCCCGGATACCGCGGAAGGAAAAAACATCCTCGATGAGGGGCGAATTGGTCAGGGCCGTTCCGATGGAGGTCTGCAATGCCCTGGCCAGATCCGTGCATTCCAGCTCCTCCGGGTACACCAGAAGTGAGGTACTCACCGGAAGCTGCGTCACAAATTGATCTATCAAAAACAGATCGGCGCCCACAAGGTCCATGGATCCGATCTCATACATGCCTCTTTTTTTCGGATAAAACTGCACCCTGCGGGTGATCCGCTCCATGGCCTTCAGATGAAAGATGTCATTCCGGTAATACTGGTCCGTCACCGAAGACCCTTTCCCCGAGGTAAAGCTCAGCTCCCTGGGAGCCTGAAACTTTACCTTCACCATGGCAAGAGGAAGCCATTTTTTGTTTTCCACGATCTCGATAACTTCGCTGCTCTGTCCTCTGGTAAGCTCCCTGTCCGCAAAAGCCACGGAGGCCGTAAGCCCCCGGGTCCAGAAGCGGGAATACAGGTAGCGCTGCCCCATGAAAAAGGCCAGTGCAATGAAGCCAAAAACAATCAAAAGGATCATTCGAAGCCCTCGGTGGGAACAGTCAGTTCCTGCACGATGCGCCCGATCAGCTCCCGGGCGGGGGCCTTGTGCGCAAAGGCAGACGGGATCACGCGATGAGACAGAACGGGCCCCGTCAAGGTGATCACATCATCGGGGATCACATAGTCACGGCCCGATAGATAGGCCAGGCACATGGCACATCTTTGCAGTGCCAGCAGGCCTCTGGTGCTGACGCCCATACGGATGAGATTGCTCTCTCTGGTGGCTCTGCCGATGGATACGATGTAGGCGCGGATCTCCTCCGATACCCGCACCTGTCTGCATTCCTTCCGGGCTTCCAGGATATCTTCGGTGGAAAGCACTGCGGTAATCGTCTCAAAGAGATCCCGAGCCGCAAAATTGGAAAGGATGGTCTGTTCCTCTTCCTCCTCGGGATACCCCATGGAAAGCTTCATGAGGAAACGATCCAGCTGCGCTTCCGGCAGAGGGAAGGTTCCCATGTTCTCAATGGGGTTTTCCGTAGCAATGACCAGGAACGGCTCCGGCAAAGGCAGCGTATTCCCGTCAATGGTCACCTGCAGCTCTTCCATGGCTTCCAGGAGGCCCGCCTGGGTCCTGGGCGTCGCGCGGTTGATCTCATCTGCCAGAAGGATGTTGGTAAAAACAGGACCTTTTTTCAGAACGAATTCCGAAGTCTTCCTGTCAAAAACCGACAGCCCTGTCACATCAGAAGGCAACAGATCCGGCGTAAACTGGATCCTGGAAAAGGAAGCATCCAGACACCCGGCAAAGGTCCTTGCCAGCTTGGTCTTGCCGGTGCCAGGCACATCCTCCAGGAGGACATGTCCTCCCGCCAGGATCGCCACCAGGAGCTGCTCGATCACCTCGTCCTTGCCGATGATGACTTTGCCTGCCTCCCCAAGCAGGCGTGCTTTTAATTCTGTACCTGTCATACTACCCCCCACAAAAATTCTTTATTTTCAAAACTCAGTGTCTGTTGGCCAGCTCTTCTGCGATCTCTTCCCAGGTGACGCCCTTCTCCACCATGAGCACCATCATGTGATAGAGAAAATCGCTGATCTCGTATTTGATCTCGTTTACATTGGGATTCTTGGCTGCGATGACGATCTCCGTCGCTTCCTCTCCCACTTTCTTCAGGATCTTGTCAACGCCCTTGTCAAAAAGGTAATTGGTATAGGAGCCCTCTCTGGGATTCTCCTTCCGGTCGGCGATGGTGTCATACACCTCGGAAAGGATGGTCAGCGGATTCACGGCGGAGCCTTCCTCTTCCCCGGCGATGATCTCGTTAAAGAAACAGGAACGGTTTCCGGTATGGCAGGCAGCTCCCACCTGAGAGACCTTTGCCAGAATGGTATCATAATCACAGTCCGCGGTGAGACTCTTCACGTACTGGTAGTGACCGCTGGTCTCGCCTTTCAGCCACTGCTCCTGTCTGCTGCGGCTGTAGTAATGCATCATGCCCGTGCGGATGGTATCCTGGAAAGCCTGCCGGTTCATGTAAGCCATCATCAGGACCTCGTCATTTTTCTCATCCTGGACAATGACGGGTACCAGTCCCTGGTCGTTCGTCTTCAGGTCATCGAAGGAAAGCTCCGCTCTGGGGAACTTCACCTCAATGCCATTCTCGCTGCACAGCTCCTTCAGGCTCAGGATCTGGGACACATTGTCATTGATGGTATTGCCGGTAACGCCGCATACCTGTTCCACCGCGAAAAACTCCAGGAGCTTATTCAGCAGGATCTGATCGATCCGCGCATAGAAAGGCAGGGAGGATACGATCTCCGTCTCGTGCAGCTGGTGTACGTTTAAAAGCACGAATCCGCTGACCTTCTTCTGCTCCTCGGAAGGAAGCATCTTGATGCGGTCCGGGTTGTTAAACATGGCAAGGAGCTTTTCTGCGCCGAACTTCTCGTTCACCTCGTCCGTCAATGCAAAATTGTCATCTCTGTCATAATCCAGGATTGCCTTGGCACATCCCGTGTAGAGGATCTTTTTCACATCCTCCATCCGCCGGATATTCCCGCCACCGAAGACCGGCTTGTCAAAGACGGAAACGATCTCCTTCAGGGTATCCAGGGAAGCTTCGTGTGCTGCGTCCGCAGACTCCACGGATTCATACTCCGCCTGGTCCGACAGATCAAACACCATCAGTTCATCCACGCTGTTCTTGCAGAAATTCTCCGCAAGACGGACAGGATCCGTGTCCACAACGGTATGATCCGAAAATCCTCTTACGGCATTGTTTTGAAACAGATAAATGCTTGCAACAAATTTCTTAACCATAATCCCCTCTGTAAATGCCGGATGTCCGGCTTTATTTTTCACATCGAATGAAATCAGGGTCGGCGCCTTAGAGGGTGCCCTTGGTGGAAAGCACGCCTTCCACCCGCTCGTCGTAGGAAACTGCCATATCCAGCGCCTTGGCAAAGGCCTTGAACATTGCTTCGATCTCATGATGCGCATTGCCGGACTCCAGCACCTTGATGTGCAGGTTCATGCCGGCACTGTAGGAAAGCGCATAGAAAAACTCATGCACCAGCTCCGTGTCCAGCGCACCTACCATGGGTGCCTTGAAGCTGTGCTCAAACCGCAGGTAGGGTCTGCCGGAGAGATCCACGGCGCAGAGCACCAGCACTTCATCCATGGGAAGAATAAAGTAACCGTATCTGCGGATCCCGACCTTGTCCCCCAGGGCTTCTTTGATGGCACTACCCAGCGCGATCCCCGTGTCCTCCACCGTGTGGTGTCCGTCCACCTGCAGATCTCCTTTGACCTTACACTTCAGGTCAAAGAACCCGTGTCTCGTAAAGCCCTCCAGCATATGGTCGAAAAAGCCGATGCCGGTGGCGATGTCCGCCTTCCCGGAACCGTCCAGGTTCAGCTCGATAGCGATGTCCGTCTCTCTGGTCTTGCGGGTAATCTTAGCGTCTCTCATAGTCTCCCCTTACTCTGAATCCTCATTTTCAAAGCGCACTGCGATGCTGTTTGCGTGTGCCGTCAGTCCCTCTTCCTTTGCGAAGAGCTCCACCTGCCTGTGCACGGTAGCCAGCCCTTCTCTGGAATAAGCGATGATACTGGACTTCTTGATAAAATCATCCACGGAAACCGGCGAGAAGAACTTTGCCGTGCCGTTGGTGGGCAAAATGTGGTTGGGCCCTGCAAAATAGTCCCCCAACGGCTCGGAGGAAAACTCGCCCAGGAACATGGCACCGGCATTTTTTACCTTCGTCATGGTCTCCCAGGGATTTGCCGTAAGAATCTCCAGGTGCTCCGGAGCGATCTCGTTTACGGTGTCGATGGCCTGCTCCATGGTATCCGCCACCAGGATATAGCCGTAATTGTCCAGGCTCTTCCGGATGATGTCGGCGCGCTCCAGCTTTAGCAGATAGCCGTCGATCTCTTTGGCGGTCTGCTCCGCGATCTCCATGGAAGTGGTGACCATGATGGCGCTGGCCAGCTCATCGTGCTCCGCCTGGCTCAAGAGGTCCGCAGCCACATAGTGCGGGTTGGCAGTCTCGTCACAGAGGGCCATGACTTCGGACGGGCCTGCGATGGAATCAATGCTCACAAAGCCGTAGACGGCCTTCTTGGCAAGGGCTACGAAGATATTGCCGGGGCCGGAGATCTTGTCCGTCTTGGGCACGGATGCGGTGCCGTATGCCATGGCTGCGATGGCCTGCGCACCGCCCGCTTTGTAGATGCGGTCAACGCCTGCAATATCGGCAGCCACCAGGGTACCGGCGTTCACCTTGCCGTCCTTCCCGGGAGGGGTGGTCATGATGATATCCTTCACCCCCGCCACCTTCGCGGGGATCACATTCATCAGAACGGAAGACGGATAAGCGGCCTTGCCGCCGGGGACATACACGCCTGCTCTCGCAATGGGAGAAACCCGCATGCCCAGGATGGAGCCGTCCTCCTTGGTCTCAAACCAGCTGTTCCGCAGCTGCTTAACGTGGAAGGCCCGAATGTTCTCGGCAGCCTCCCGGATCACGGCGATGTACTCATCGGACAGGGCCTTGTATGCCGCTTCGACCTCCGCTTTCGTCACAAGTATATTTTCGGCGTTCAGATCAAATCCGTCAAATTTTTTTGTATAGGAAAAAAGGGCTTCATCCCCCTTCTCCCGGACATTCGCCAGGATCTCGGCGACGGTCTTTTCATACTCGGGATACTGACCGGGGCTGCGCTTCAGCATATTTTCCAGGATCGATTCCCGGAGCTCATCCGTTAACTTTACGATTCTCATAATCTCCTCCTGTATGTGATGGATAAAAAGGTCAGGCCTCCAGGACCTTCTTCCGCAGACGGTTTACCAGTTCCGTGATGGCTTTGTTCTGCATCTGCATGCTCACGGGATTGACGATCATCCGGGCTGACAGGGGACATACCTCCTCCAGCACCACCAGCCCATTCTCCCGCAGGGTAGAGCCCGTTTCCACGATGTCCACGATCACATCGGAGAGCTCCACGATGGGGCCCAGCTCCACAGAGCCGTTCAGCTTAATGATGTCCACGGACTGATGCTTCCGGTTGTTGAAATACTCCTTTGCGATCAAAGGATACTTGGTGGCCACACGGATCCGCTCATGGTTCTGCAGGAGCGCCGCGGCGGAAGCAGGCCCGCAGACGCACATCCGGCATTTTCCGTAGCCCAGATCCAACACCTCGTACACGTTGCGGTTCTCCTCCAGGATGGTATCCCGGCCCACCACGCCGATGTCGGCGGCGCCGTACTCCACATAGGTGGGGACATCCGGGCCCTTGGCCAGGAAGAATCGCATTTTCAGTTCTTCATTCACAAAGATCAGCTTCCGGGAATCCTTGTCCTTCATCTCCTCGCAGGTGATGCCGATGGACTCGAAGAGCTCCATGGTCTTGTTGGCAAGGCGTCCTTTCCCCAAAGCAAAAGTCAGATATCTGTCTTCACACATGGTATATTTTCTCCCTCTCTCAGGTGGCCGGTGTCAGAATGACGTTTTTTCCTTCGCTGCGCAGCTTCTGCGCTTCCGCAAGGGCTTTCCCGTAACTGTCATCGTCATGGGTGTCATAAAAAACGATAACCCTGTCATCTTTCGGGCATGGAAGGGATTTTACGCGGTTTAACGCCTCCGCCAGATCATCGATCCGCAGGACGAATCCGATGGCGGGTGCATTTTTTCCGAAGAGGGGAAGGAGGCTGTCATAGCGTCCCCCGGAGGCTACCGGCCTGCCCACGCCGTAGGTAAAGGCCTTAAAGATCACGCCGGTGTAATACCCATGCTTCCCCAGCATGCCCAGATCAAAGGAAATGCGATCCGTCACGCCGTAATGCTCCAGGATGCCGTAGAGATGCTCCAGACGCTCGATGGCTTTCACGGATCTCTCATTGGCGGCATTCTGCTTCAGCACGCTTAAGTCTCCGTGATCTTCAAAGGAATTGCCGATCTCCAGGAGTTTCCGCACATGCTCCTCCGGAAGGCCTCTGCTCTCCAGCAGTTCCTGGGCCGCAAAAATATTCTTTCCCGTGATGTATTCCCGCAACTTATCCTCGGTCTGGGGATCCAGCCCCGCTTCTTCGCAGAGCCCCTTAAAATAATCCACTTCCCCGATGCTGATCTGGAATTCCTTAAGACCCGCCTCGGAAAGGGCTTCCGCTACCAGGGCGATCATCTCCGCATCCGCCTGGACGCTGCCGTCTCCGATGAGTTCCGCGCCCATCTGGGTCTCCTCGCAGAGCTTTCCCTGAAGGGTGGAAGTATTGGTAAATACATTCCCATGATAAGAAAAACGTCTGGGTGTGGGATCCTCCGGGAAGTACTTTGCAACGCACCTTGCTATGGACGGCGTAAAGTCGGGCCGCAGTACCAGGGTACGATTCTCCTTGTCAAAGAATTTGTAGAGCTCGCTGCTGTCAGCTCTGGAGGCTTCATCGGAGAAAATCTCGAAGTATTCGAAGGACGGTGTCCGGATGTCTTCAAAGCCGAAGGAAAGCAGCTTCCGGTGGAGGCATTTTTCCAGGAGCCTGCGGGAAGCATACTCTTTCCCGTAATAATCCTTCACGCCGTCGGGTGTATGTAGCAGGTTGTAGTTCATACTTTCACCTCTCAAATTTGCTTGACTCGCAAACGCACACTGTGCAGTTTTTGTCCTTCAAAACTGCGTTCGAAATATCGGCATATCGAGCGACATTTCGAACATTGCTTTAGTGTGCTAACGTGCTATCACGTTAAACTAAATGCAAATATACACTATCCTTCGGGAAATGTCAACAAATGCTCAATCTTCGGGCCGTTCTGCCAGATCCTTGTTGATGAGCTCCAGGTACGGCACCGGAATGCCGGGGACCTCGGGGATCTCATATTCGGGATTCAGCTCGTCAAAACGGAAGCTCTTCCTGCCCCCTTCCGCAGCTCTGTCCCAGAAAAACATCAGCATCTGCAGTGGCAGGTAATACAGCACGTCCCGCTCCGTAAAATAGATCAGGAAAAAGGCCACACCGCCCTGTTTTTCAAAATCCTGCATAAACCGGACCTGATGCTCGTGGATGTTCTGCAGGGCAAAGGTATCGGAGGCGCACTCCTTGGCATCAAAGCAGACCGGGATCCCCTGCACGGCTCCGATATAGTCCACCGTACTCTTCTGTCCGAAATAGGCCAGGGTGATATGCCGCGTCCGCTGGTCGATCTCGATGGGCGTGATGGGTGTGGGGATCTTCTGCACCAGGGCCAGTCCCGCCTCCAGATATTTTTCATTGGACCGGTTGATCAGCTCCTCCAGTGCGGAGCCCCGCAGTCCTCTTGACTTCCAGGCCATGTAATACCTCCGGAAAATGTCTCTTCAGGATCTCGGAAAAGGGTGCTTCCGGCAGAGAAACAATGCTCTTTCCCGCCAGATCCGTCAGTCTGCCGCAATGCGCCGCAGACGGGAAGGTAAAGACCGCGGCATGCAGCAGCTGATAGCGAACGCCGTATGCCTGCCGGAGCCTTGCGTTAAACTCCCTGTCCCCGTATTTGGGATCTCCTGCGATGGGGTGCCCCATGGCAGCGAGCTGTGCCCTGATCTGATGGGTCTTGCCGGTGTAGAGCCGGACACGCAGCAATGTGACCGGATCCTTGCACTCCGGCAGCTTTACGGTGCCCAGAGGCGTAAAGCCAGTTCGGATCTCCTCTTCGCGGGGCCGCCCCGTGGGCGTATCGGAGATGTGGGAAACCCTGTCTCCGGGGCTTTTGCACAGATAGGAGGTCTTGATCATCTCCCCGGGGAAGGTCCCCTTGCATAGCGCCAGATACAGCTTCTCCCCTTCCTTTTCCCGCAGGATTGCGGACAGGTCCTGCAATCCGGGCAACGAAATCCCGCATAGCACAAGACCCGTAGTATTCCGGTCCAGACGGTTGCAGACGGAAGGAGTAAACCCTTCTCCCATGCCCTCCGGCCGGTACTTCGGATCGGAGATGTAATCCAGCATCCACTCGTTCAGGGAATAGGCCGTTTCCCCGCCGCTCTGGGAGTCTGTTCCCGCAGGCTTATACAGGGCCAGCACGTCTTTTCCGTGATAAAGGACCTGCACTCCCTTAAGCCTGCGTTGTTGAGGCGCAGCGCCGTTACTTTGCCGAAAGAGGGCAAAGGTCTCCTCGGAAAAGAAGGACTCCACCGTGTCGCCCTCCAGGAGCTGCTCGGTGCCGTCCGCCTTTTTCCCGTTGAGGGTGATGTTCTTTTTCCGAAGCATTTTGTACAGCAGGCCGGTGGACGCCCCGGGAAAATATTTTTTCAGGAATTTATCCAGTCTTTGTCCGGACTGGTTGCTGCCGATACTGATCTTTTGCATAGCAATGCTCCTGTCATCCCTGTCAGAGAGAAACCTGGTGCAGCACTGTCAGGATCCGCCTGGAAGCTTCCTCCTCCGCAGAGGGCTTCATCTCCTTTAGGCGATTCAGATAATCCTCTTCCTGACGGTAGACCTTAATGACCGGAACCTTCAGATGCTCCTGGTTCAGAAGGGTCTTCAGGTGCTCCGAAAAGGCCTTGTCATCAAAGGCCGGATCTGCGGTAAGAGCAGCCATTTTCCCCTGGGAAAGGGCCAGATGCAGGATGGGGAAATTCTTTGAAGAGCTCGTAAACACTCTGTCAAAGGATCCGCACAGATGGCCGGAAGCTTCCAGGATCCGCGCGGCTGTCCCCTCATCACAACCCTGATAGCGATAAAACATCACCGTCTCCACCAGGCTCTTACTGCCGGGCAGGCAGAGCAGCACTGCAAACACGGTAAAGATATTGGCTCTGGTCTTGAAGTAAGAAAGGGCAAGGAAAAAGACGCCAAGTGCCAGGACAAAATACAGGATTGTCCTGGCCAGCTCCCAGCGTCTTTGTTTTTTCAGATATCCCGGTTCTCCCTTGTATTTTTCCCAGGAAAACATGCGAAGCAGATTCATGGATCCTCCGAATGGCCCGTGCATAACAGGCAGATGATGCCGACGCGCCTACGGCCGCCGGGTAATACGTTTATCGGACAAAGAGACGAAAGAGCCGCAACAGGAAGGTGTGGGGCAGCAGCTTACACAGCACCTGCAGGGCCCGCATGGAAAGGGTGGGTACGGATTCCGCTCTCCTGTGGTAGGAATCCGCAAGGGCCTTCCGAACCACCTTCTGTGGCGTAGTCATAAAGTATTTCTTGATGGCAAGGGTGGATCCGTGCTCCTCCGCGATGCGGAAAAACTCAGTGTCCACGGGGCCGGGACAAACGGCGGTCACAGTGATCCTCCGGTCTGTCAGTTCCTCATTGAGCCCCAGGGAAAAGCTTCTGACATAGGCCTTGGAAGCCGCATAGACCACAAAGCCGGTCTGGGGCATAAAGGATGCACTGGATGCCATCTGAATGATGCGTCCGCCCCGCACCATAAAGGGCAGGATCACCTTCGTCATCCGGGACAGGGCTTCCACATTCAGCCGGATCATTCCCTCCACATCGGAGAGCCGGTTGTCGGAAAAGGAACCGATCTTCCCATAGCCTGCCGCGTTGATCAGCATACAGACCCTGCCGCTGCGGAGGGCCAGCTCATCCGTAAGACTCTCCACGGCGTCCGCGTCATTCACATCCATGGCAAAGATCCGCGTATCATGGTGCATGGTGGCTGCCAGCTCTTCCAGACGGTCCTTTCTCCTGGCGATGAGCCAGAATTCATCAATCTTCGCCCCCATGATATGATCCAGTGCAAAAGCAAACTCTCTTCCGATACCGGAAGAAGCGCCGGTAATGATGATCGTGTTCATACATACCTCCTTAGAACCGCGCGAACACGTGGGTCGTATACGAGAAACCCCAGTATGCGATTTCTCTAACCAAACAGCCCCACATAATCCTCGATATAGTACTGCGCCAGCTCCCGCTTTTCCGCCTCCTGAAATGCGGAATGCTCATCATCCACACCGCAGACTTCCATGCCTGCAGCCAGCCCCGCCTGAATCCCGGGCACAATATCCTCAAAAACCAGGCAGTCCTTCGGGTCCACGCCCAACTGCTCCGCCGCTGTCAGATAGATATCGGGAGCAGGCTTCCCACGGAGGCAGTCATCTCCGGTCAGCACTACGGAAAAGCAGTCCCGGATCCCGCGGGCCTCAAGAAAGGCCTCTGCCAGGGGGCGCGCATTAATGGTGCAGATGGCCAGCAGAAATCCCCGCTTTTTCGCTTCCAGCAGGAATTCCCGTCCCCCTGCCCGAAACTCGATATGATGTGCATATTGCTCCAGCGCCATCCCGTTCCAGATATCACCGATCTCTTCCGGTGCTTCCGGCAGATCAAAACGATTTTTAAAATAGACAGCCGTGTCATAAAAGGTGAGTCCCTGGATGCATTTCTTCAGGTCTGCGGGCACCGTCAGTCCGTATCGCCCCAGGAAATCATGATCGATCTGCCCCCACATGCCCATGGAGTGCAGCAGGGTGCCGTCCATATCAAAGAGCAGCGCTTTTTTTCCTTCCAGCATTTTATGCATTGCGCAAAGCCTCCGCTTCCTCTTCCGTTAATTCTCTGCAGGCGCCAAGTGTCAGATCCCCCAGCTGCAAAGGGCCGAAGGAAAGACGTTTCAGATAGACCACTTCGTTCCCCACTGCCAGCAGCATCCTTTTTACCTGATGGTATCTGCCTTCATACAGGGTAAGGAGCAGATGTCCCTCCCCGTCCATCGCAGCCTCCGCAGGCAGGGTAAGCTCCTTCTCACCGATGTCCACACCGCTGCGCAGCCGATCCAGGTCTTCCCCGGAAAGAGGCGCCCTCGTGTGCACCTCATAGGTCTTCCCCACATGGTGCTTCGGAGAAAGGAGTCTGTGCCCCAGGGAGCCGTCATCCGTGATGAGCAGCAATCCTTCCGTATCCTTGTCCAGCCGGCCCACGGGAAAGAGATTCTTGGACACCTTCGGCACCAGATCCATGACCGTGAGCGTGGATCCTTCCGTTGCGGTAATGAAGCCTGCGGGCTTGTGCAGCATAAGGTAATGACAGGTCTGATACCGCAGGACTTCTCCGTCCAGCAGGACCACGTCCGAAGCGGGATCGATGTTCTGATTGGGTTTGCAGGGACCGGCCGCGCCTTCCACCGTCACTCTCCCCCGGCGGATGGCTTCCGCCGCTTCCTTGCGGGTGAGCAGCGCCGTATCCCCCAGATATTTATCCAGTCTCATAGAAAACGCTCCTGCGATCGTAGGTCCGTGGCCGGAGCATGGCTCGCCCCTTCTCACAGCCCGGAAATGTGTTGTTTATTCATCAAATCTGGACCAGTCAAAGCCGTCAGACCCGCTGCGCTTTCCTCTGTCTTCTGCCTTGCCGGAGTCCGGCCTTTCGGAAGGTGCTTCCTCCCGGCGAAGGGGTTCCTCCCCGGGTGCTTTTTCCCGGAGTCCTGCGCCGTAGATATCGGCTTCGTAGATGCTCACTTTTGAGGGTGCGGCGCCGGGCTTTCGGCTCTCCCAGGGGAATTCCTCCAGGTCCTCCGGCACCATGGACTTCGAAGCGGCAGTGCCTGCGGGATAAACGGTCCTTCCGGGGGCACTTGCAGGCTTTGTCCCCTTGCTCTTTTTCTTTCCGGATACCCGCCGCAGGGCCTTCAGGATTCGCAGCACCAGCAGCAGGAAAAAGAGACCGCCGAAAAACCATACCAGGAGCAGCAGGATCGCCCGTTCCTTGGCCAGGATATCCGCTTCCTCATCGGACTGGCTTAAGGCAGCCAGCACGGAAACAGGGGCAGGCGCCGGTTCCTCTGCAGCTCCCGTGCTTTCCGGAATACTTTCCGCGGCAGGCTCTGCAGCCACCTCTGCCTCTCCCCCGGCGGGCAGGGCAGCTTCTTCCTCCGGCACCTGCTCCGTGTCGGTTCCGGCTCCCATACCCAAAAGCGCATCGTCATCCACGTGATCCGCCAACTCGGGAAGCACGGGCTTTTTCTCCTCCAGGAAGGTCTCCGAGAAAGTAAAGGGTTCACTGTCCGCGGTCAGGTCGTATTGGTCATACACCCGCACCACGATCTGCGGATCCGTTTCTTCCGTGAAGGTAAGATCCAGATAGATGGTCTGGTCATATCCCCGCACCGCGGCGTCGGAGCCCGGCCAGGGGAGCAGTTCACTGAAGGTCTTGCCCCCATCGGTGCTGTAGGAATAGTACAAAAGACAACCGTCCGTATCGGCAGCCACCACCTGCAGGGAAGCCTTCCCTGCCTGGTAATTCACCGAGGAAAGAGACAATGCCAGATGATCCGGCGCTGTGGTATCCTCGGCAGAAAGCGGCGCTATGACATTTGCGTCAGCTTCCTCCAGCATGGAGGCATAAGCGGAATAATCAATGCCCAGCGCTTCGCTTTTTAATCCGAAATATTTTGCAATGGCATGGGCATCGCTGCGCCCCATCTCCCGGAGCTTGTCCTCGTCGGAGATCCTGGCGGCATCGGAAGCCACATCCACGGCGCAATGCTCCATGATCACCGCGGGCAGTCCCAACGCCGCGCTGCTGCGGATGATCCCGTAGTAATCGTCTCCCGTGGATCCGGTCCTGGTCTTTACCCCCCGTAGGAAGAAATCTTTATCCCGCATCCCTTCCAGCCACAGTCTGCCGAACTGGTATCCGTAGGCATTGAAGGGGCAGACGGTAGAGACCCATACCTCGGAACCAAAAAGGTTGTGCTCCAGAGATGCATTGTAATGTACGCTGAAAAGGAAATCCGCATCCACGGATTTGGCAAATTCAGCCCGCTCCTCCAGAGACAGATCCAGATCCTCGGTCCTGGTCAGGTACACCGTGATATCATCAAACTGCCGCAGCTCCTCCGCCAGGGCAAGACCGGTGATCAGGGTCATCTCCTTCTCGGGGCGATACCCCTCCTCGGTTCCTTTGTTTTCACCGCCGTGGCCGGGATCGATGACCACCACCAGATCCTCCCCGGTGTCCAGAAGATTCTCCGCAGCCAGAACTGGCCTTCCGTTCAGCAGGATCAGCGCCAGTGCAGGCAGCAGTCCGGACAGTATGGTTTTCCGTAGTTTCTCAGTAAAGTGCATGATAAAATCAGACATCCTTTATCCGTAAAATGGCACAGCTGTCACAGTAAGGTCTGCGGAGAGCAGGTCGATACTCCCTCTAATACGAACGAAAGCCGGCTGTGCACCGGCTTTCGAAATACTTCTTTGTTACTCTGCCTCGGGTCCGGGGCCTTCCTGAGGAGCCGCAGTCTCGGGTGCGTAATCCTCGGGATGAAGATTGCTGTGATCCGACGAGATACGATCCTGGAACATGGTAAGGGTTCCGATGAGATCCTCGTAGTTCTTGGAAGCGTGCTTCATGGCATCTCCCACCAGGGACTCCAGATACGTCAGGACATCATCCATATATTGTTCCGCGTTGGCACGGATGGCCTCGGCGTCTGCGTAAGCTGCCTCTCTGACATTGATGGCTTCCTGGTTCGCCATGGACACCACACTGTCCGCCTGGTCATAGGCTCTGCGCATGATCTCGTTCTGGCTGATGAGCTCATCGGTCTGGGCCTCTGCCTGATCGATGAGGGCCTGGGCCTTGTTCCTGGCATCATCCAGGATTGCTTCCCGGTTCTTCACCACCCGGCGTGCATGCTCGATCTCTTCCGGTGCCTTTCTGCGAAGCTCCCGAAGGAAATCCTCCATCTGCCCTCTGTCCACCACGACCTCCGTCGTGGACATGAATTTATTCTTACATCCGGCGAGGTAGTCCTCCATGTCGTCAATGACGCCATATATCATATCGCCGTTTCTGCTGTCTTTCTCCATATCTGCTCGCCTTTCGGTTCATGGGGCCTGTCGGCCTACTTCCTGCGCCCTGCGAATTTCTCCTGCAGCAATGCGGCCACATAATCCGGAACACAATTACTCACATCTCCGCCGAATGCCGCGATCTCCTTCACACTGGAGGAGCTCAGGTAGGAATATTGCAAGGATGTATTGAGATAGATCGTATCCAGCTTCCCGTCGGAAAGCATGCGATTGGTCTGGGACATCTGCAGCTCATACTCAAAATCGGTGATGGCGCGGAGTCCTCTGACCGCGACATGAAGGTTCTTTTCAACGGCATAATTGATCAAAAGACCGCTGAAGGAATCCACGGTCACATTGGCCATTCCTTCTGTCGCTTTCTGCAATATTTTAACACGCTCTTCCACAGAAAACAACGCATTCTTTTCATTATTCACGAGGACTGCGACGATGAGTTCATCAAACATTTCGGCGCTTCTGCGGATGATATCGAGATGACCGTAGGTCATGGGATCGAAGCTGCCGGGGTATACCGCTCTCTTCATGAAAGCCTCCGTTCCGGGATGTGTTTATCCCTGATTTTTCCGGAAAAACAGGTGCTGGTTGGTCTTGTACTTTTTGGTGCGGGTCAGTGTAAAGCCCAGGTCTGTCACGGAATCGGGATCAAAGTTTAAATCTTCCTCCAGGATGATCACCGTATCCTCATCACAGAAATGAGAATGCAGGAGCTGCGCAAAAACGGGAAGCTCCGCTTTCTGACCGTAGGGCGGATCCATAAAGATGATATCCGCATGCTTTTCGTAGATGGAAAGCAGTCCGTTTGCGGCCTCCTGGCGGAGGATCACGGCTTTATCCGAAAGCTTTGTAAAACGCAGATTCTCGCGGATGCACTCCTCACAGCGCTGACTGTGATCCACAAAGTATGCCTTGGCAGCGCCTCTGCTCAGGGCTTCGATGCCGATGCCGCCGCTGCCGGCAAACAGATCGATGAAAACGCAATCGGGAATATCCCATTGCAGGATGTTAAAAAGCGTCTCCTTGATCCTGTCCTGGGTCGGTCTGGTATCCATGCCGTCCGGCGTCATCAAAGGAAGACTGCGGGCGGAACCTGCGATCACTCTCATGGCATTCTCCTATCTGATCTTGTTGCCTTTGTTATCGCGCTTTAACAGCTTGATGGTATTGACGGAAACCTCTTTGGACCCTGCGGGAAGCATCTTCACATCCGCAGCCCCGGTGATCACCGCATATTCCAGCAGATCCTTGGGATCGAGCTTCATACAGCGGACGCCTGCAGCCGTCTTTTTCTGCAGGGGGAGTTCTTCCAGCGCAAAACGCAGGAAGTAGCCGAAACGGGACTTTAGGGTCAGGTAGATCTCTTCGTCCAGACCGTATACCGCAAGGAGCTTGTCCTCGCCGTTCAGCTTTGTGGCAGCCACCGTTTTCCGGGTACTGATCTCGAATTCCGAGCCTTCCACCAGTTTGCCCATACCCTTCTCCGTGACAAAGAGGAGCATTTTGCCAGGGAGCTCTGCCTGGTCGCAGATGTAGAGGACCTGGTCGCCGGAGGAGTCGTAATTGGAAACATTGTCAATGGGAATGCCCTTGTCCTTCAGCCTGCAAAGCGGCAGGTCTGTCAGCTTCACGGAATGCATATCGCCGTTTCTGGTAAACATGGCGATCTTGCCGGTATTCTTCATGCGGATCACGGTGCGGGACTCTGCCAGAACGGTATCCGTATTCCGGTCGTAGGTGCCTTCGTCCACGGTCTTGGCATAGCCGAAGCGGTCCATCAGGAAGTACACATCCGTCTCTTCCATCTCTTTTTCATGATATACGGCTTCCTCGCCGTTTTCAATGACGGTTCTGCGCTTTCTGGCATATTCTTTCTTGATGGCATCCAGCTCTGACAGGATCACCTCGGTCATGGATTCTCTGTGGTCCAGGATATCCTCGTAGCGGTAGATATTGGAAAGGGTCTGCTCATGCTCCTTGATGAGGGCCTCCAGCTCCAGTCCGATGAGCTTGTACAGGCGCATCTCCAGAATGGCATTGGCCTGCTTTTCGGTAAACATCAGCTGGGCAGCCATGATCTGGGACTCCTTGCTCTTAAAGCGGATGCCGTCGGTCTTGCCATAGATCAGGCAGTCCTTGGCCATCTGACGGTCCTTGGACCCGCGCAGGATCTCGATCACCAGATCGATGACATTGCAGGCCTTGATCAGTCCTTCCTGGACCTCCTTACGCTCCTGCTCCTTGGCCAGCAGATTGGTGTATTTCCGGGTGTTCAGCTCGTACTGGAAGTCCACCACGGCCTTCAGGATGCCCTTCAGCCCCAGGGTCTCGGGACGGCCGTCTGCGATGGCCAGCATATTGACACCGAAGGTGTCCTCCAGATGGGTCTTCTTATACAGAAGATTGATGAAATTCTCCGTGTCGGCGTCTCTTTTCAGCTCGATGCAGATCCGGATGCCCTCCTTGGAGGACTGGTTGGAAATATCCACGATATCCCGGGTCTTCTTGCTCTCGGACAGGGCTGCCACATCCGTCAGGAACTTGGAGATGCCTGCGCCGATCATGGTATAGGGGATCTCGGTGATGACCACGGCGGTATGTCCGCCTTTGAGCTTCTCCACCTCCACCTTGCCGCGGATCCGGATCTTGCCGGTACCGGTCTCGTAGATTTCCGTCAGCTCGTCCTTGTTAATGACGATACCTCCGGTGGGGAAGTCGGGACCTTTGAGATGCTTCATGAGTCTGGCGGTGCTGATGTCATTGTCCAGCATATAGGCCTTCATGGCATCGATGACCTCCCCCAGGTTGTGGGGCGGGATGCTGGTAGCCATACCCACGGCAATACCTTCACTGCCGTTGATCAGCAGATTGGGGATCTTGACAGGGAGCACGGAAGGCTCCTTCTCCGTCTCGTCGAAATTCGGGATGAAATCCACCACGTCCAGGTCCAGATCACTGAGGAACGTCTCCTGGGTCACCTTTTGCAGCCTTGCCTCGGTATAACGCATGGCAGCGGCGCCGTCGCCCTCGATGTTGCCGAAGTTGCCGTGGCCGTCCACCAGGGGCATTCCCTTTTTGAACTCCTGGCTCATGACCACCAGGGCTTCATAGATGGAGGAGTCACCGTGGGGATGGTACTTACCCATGGTATCTCCCACGATCCTGGCGCATTTCCGGTAGGGTTTGTCATAGCGGATCCCCAGCTCCAGCATATCGTAAAGGGTCCTGCGCTGAACCGGCTTTAAGCCGTCTCTCACATCCGGAAGGGCACGGGCGATGATGACGCTCATGGCATAGTCGATAAAGGACTTCTGCATTTCCTCCGAATATTCGGTTTTGATAATACGATCTTCCATGTGATCTACTCTTGTCTCTTTCTAAAGCTTTGTGTCCCGGTACAAAACTGATCTATCCATCAGATATCCAGGAGCGCATCTGTTGCGTGCTTGTATATGAAAGCCTTCCGGGGCGGCACATCCGTGCCCATCAGAAGCTCCGTGGTCTCGGAAGCCATGCGGGCATCCTCGATCTCCACCAGCTTCAGCCGTCTGCGCTCCGGATCCAGCGTGGTCTCCCAGAGCTGCTCCGGATTCATCTCTCCCAGACCTTTGTAGCGCTGGAGGATGAAATTCCCCTTGTGGGTCTTGCGGTAATTCTCCAGGGCCTTGTCATCGTAGAGGTAGACCTCCTCCCCCTTTGACGGCATGGCCTTATACAGAGGCGGCATGGCGATGTACACATGTCCCTCAAAGATCAGATCCGGCATAAAGCGGTAGAACAGGGTCAGCAGCAGGTTGGAGATGTGGGCACCGTCCACGTCCGCATCCGCCATGATGATGATCTTGTCATAGCGCAGCTTCGTGATGTCGAAATCATTGCCGTATCCTTCAGAAAATCCGCAGCCGAAAGCGTTGATCATGGCCTTGATCTCCGCGTTGGCCAGCACCTTGTCGATGGAGGCCTTCTCCACGTTCAGGATCTTACCGCGGATGGGAAGGATGGCCTGATAGGTACGGTTCCGCGCGGTCTTGGCACTGCCACCTGCGGAATCACCCTCGACGATAAAGATCTCGCACTGGGAAGCGTCCCTGGAAATGCAATTTGCCAGCTTGCCGTTGGAGTCAAA
Source organism: Lachnospiraceae bacterium (assembly GCA_024681775.1). Lineage (GTDB taxonomy): Bacteria > Bacillota > Clostridia > Lachnospirales > Lachnospiraceae > AC2028. The sequence continues at coordinate 30,120 of JAILAF010000106.1, read as the reverse complement.
GGAGAATTTCGGGCTGGACAGCATGTTGGTCTTGGCCTTTTCCTCGGTCTTGCGGATCTTCGCAGCCTTCTCCGCGCAGCCGATGATGCTCTTTAGCATCTCCAGATTGCGGTCGAAAAAGCGCACAACCTCATCGCCGGTAACCTTGGAGACCGCTTTCGCGGCGTCCTGGTTGTCCAGCTTTGTCTTCGTCTGTCCCTCGAACCTGGGATCCGGATGCTTGATGCTGACGACGGCGGTCATACCGTTGCGCACATCGGCGCCGGTAAAGTTCTGATCCTTATCCTTCAGGATCCCCAGCTCTCTGGCGTAGGTGTTGATGATATTGGTAAACTGGGTCTTAAAACCCGTCAGATGGGTACCGCCCTCGGAGTTGTAAATACAATTACAAAAACCAAGGACATTCTCGTGAAATTCGTTTACATACTGAAAAGCGATCTCCACCTCGATGCCTTCGGACATACCGGTGAGATAGACCACATCGCTGACAGGCTCCTTGAGATTATTCATATCCCGCAGGAATCCGATGAGTCCATCCGGCTCGTGAAACTCTACGGTCTCGGGAGTCTCCTTGCGCAGATCCTTGAACACGATGGTGAGCTTGGGATTCAGATAGGCGGTCTCGTGGAGACGGCTCTTGATCTCATCCTCCTTGAACCAGGTGCGGTCAAAAATGGTAGGATCCGGCAGAAAATTAATGGTAGTGCCGCTCTCACGGGTCTTACCCAGGCAGGGAAGAAGTCCCTTCTCCAGTTCCGTGGTGGGCACGCCTCTCTCGTAGGTGTCCCGGAAAATCTGCCCTCCGGTCTTGACCGTAACGGTCATTCGTTCGGAAAGCGCATTTACAACGGAGGAACCCACACCGTGGAGACCGCCGCTGGTCTTGTATGCATTGTTATCAAACTTACCGCCGGCATGGAGTGTGGTAAAAACCAGACGCTCGGCGCTGATGCCTTTTTCGTGCATCCCCACGGGGATGCCTCGCCCGTTGTCGGACACCGTGGCGGAGCCGTCCTTCTCCAGGGTGACGGTGATCCGGTCGCAAAAGCCCGCCAGATGCTCGTCCACGGAGTTGTCCACGATCTCATATACCAGATGATTCAGTCCCTTGGTGGACACGGAACCGATATACATCCCGGGGCGGACTCTGACCGCCTCAAGCCCCTCCAGCACCGTGATGCTGGAAGCGTCATAAACTGTTTTCGGAGCCATAAACTACCTTCCTTCCGATTAGAACATTCGTTCCCACATTCAGTTAGTATACCATATATTTTGTATGGGTACAAGAAAAAATGCCCAAGATTTGGTGCTCTTGGGCACTTGCAAGGATTCCTTCAAGTATCTAAATAATCTGTAAACATGTCCGCATCCGGAGCGCCAAAGCGCTGTCGGAAGCAGGGTGTGTGATACGCAGAAAGCACGTCGCCGGAGTAGCGTACCCTTATAACAGCTCCCCGGGAACACAGGAACATGCCACCGCCAGGGCCCCGGGCCCGATGTGACAGGATACGGAAAGGGAAAGGGGATTCATCACGATCTCAAAACCGGGGAAAGCTTCCTGCACCTGCTTCTCAAAATCCTCCGCCGTTGCCAGATCGTAGGTGTAAGCCATCTCCAGATAGATTTTGGAAGGATCGACACCGCCGAAGCGCTCTTCCATATCCTTTTTGATGGCAGCGATCATCATATCCCTTCCCTGAGAGGAGGTGCGGGCCTTGGCAAAGGCGTCCAGCTTCTCTCCCTGGATGGTCAGCACCGGCTTTAAGCGGAGCATGGTGCCGATGGCAGCCGCTGCCGGGGTGATCCTGCCGCCCTTTTTGAGGTAGGTCAGGGTATCCAGCATGATGTAGATGGAGGAACGGAACTTCTCCCGCTCCAGGATCTCCTTGATCTGAACCGCATCCAGGCCCTTCGCAGCCAGCTGCAATGCATCCAGCGCACTCTGCCGCTGGGTCACGGAAATCCGCTGATTATTCACCACCTGCACCTTCCGGTCATAGTCCTCGGAAAGCATCATGGCGCTCTGGCAGGAGCCGGAAAGACCGCTGCTCATGGGAATATAAACGATCTGATCGTACTCTTCCAGCAGATCGTCCCAAAAATCCATCACGCAACCGGGAGTCGGCTGAGAGGTCTTGATATCCGCGTCGTTCTTCAGGGCCTCATAGAACTGGTCCTGGGTCAGGGTAATATCCTCAAAATATTCCTTCCCGTTGATGTAAAAGGGCATGGGAAGCACGTGGATCCCCAGCTCTTTTCCCTCCTGTTGTGTGATTCCGCTGTTACTGTCGGTCATCACCGCGATTTTTCCCATAAATGTAAACTCCTCTGTCTCCCTTTTGGGTTTATCGTATGTCCCGGCCGGTCCGGTTCCCGCAAAACGGGCCCGTGCCGAGCATTTTTCTGTCATGATCACAAGGTCTGCAGATCCAGGTGGTATTTCCCGTAGGCCCCCGCCTCCGCCAGAATGGCAGCCGAGGACTCCATTTTCAGAAGCGGATCCGCCGTAAGCAGCGCTTCCACCGCATCCGAAGCTTCCGACAGCTCCTGCGCATCCGCAAAAACATCCGCGATCTCAAACGCAAATTCGCCGCTCTGCCGGACTCCGAAAAGCTCTCCCGGTCCCCGCAGCTGCAGATCCTTGGACGCAATCTCAAAGCCGTCGTTGGTGGTGTTCAGGATTTCCAGACGCTTCATGGTTTTTTCGTCTTCCTTCGCGGAGAGGAAAATGCAATAGCTCTGTTCCTTCCCTCTGCCCACACGGCCCCGCAGCTGATGGAGCTGCGCCAGACCGAAACGCTCCGCGTTTTCCACCATCATGACGGTAGCATTGGGCACATTGATCCCCACCTCAATGACGGTGGTGGATACCAGCAGATCGATGTCTCCTTTGGAAAAACGGTCCATGATGCTGTTTTTCACTGCCGGCGTCATCCGGCCGTGGAGATATTCTATCCGCACCGTCGCCGGAAAGGTGCTCTTCAATTCTTCCGCATAACTGACCACGTCGGTCAGTGATTCATCCTCCCCGGATTCCACCTGAGGACAGATGATATAGACCTGCCGCCCGGCTGCGATCTGCTTTTCCATAAAAGCGTAGGCGCTGGGCCGGTATCCGGTGCCCACCACGCAGTTCTTGATGGGAAGCCGTTCCGCGGGAAGCTCTCTGATGACGGAAGTCTTCAGGTCTCCGTACAGCACCATGGCAAGGGTCCTGGGAATGGGTGTGGCGCTCATGACCAGAATGTGGGGCTGGCCACCTTTCTGTGCCAGGGTCTGCCGCTGTCTTACGCCGAAACGATGTTGCTCATCGGTGATCACCAGTCCCAGGGAACTGTATTCAACCTTCGTTTGGATCAGGGCATGGGTACCGATGATGACATTGGCTTCTCCGGAAGCGATCAGCTGATTTGCTTCCCGCTTCGCCACAGCCGTCATGGAGCCCAGGAGCAGGACCGGCTTTAAGGGCAGGTCGTAGGTTTCGATCATACGCTGCAGGGATTCCATATGCTGCGCCGCCAGCACTTCCGTAGGTGCCATCAACGCGCCCTGATAGCCGTTTACAGCGCACATGAGCAATGCCAGAAATGCAATAATCGTCTTGCCGCTGCCCACGTCTCCCTGGATCAGGCGGTTCATGCAGTTCGGGCCCGTCAGATCGGATCGGATCTCTTTCCAGGCCTTCTTCTGACCTGCGGTCAGCGCAAAGGGAAGGCGTTCCATCAGCCTGTCACAATGTGCTACCTCGATCATGGGGAAGGCGTTGGGTTCATTCTGGATCAGTGCCTTGCTGCGGTGCATGATCAGCAGGAAGAAAAAGAATTCCTCAAAGGAAAGCCGGCGTCTCGCCTCCCGCAAATGCTCTTCCGAATCCGGAAAATGCACGGTGCGGAGCGCTTCCTGCCGGGAGATCAGCCGGTGCTCCGATCGGAACTCCGGATCAAAGCAATCCGCCACAGGGAAGGCCTCCAGCGCCTGCAACACCGCCTTGGATACCGTATTGCCGGAAAGTCCCTTGGTCAGGGGATAAACACTGTGAAGCTCTCTTTGCAGAGCTTCGTATTCGGCAGGGGTGTATTTTTTCGGCTGTTCCAGCATCAGTCCCTTGCCCTTGCGGACCGCTCTGCCGTAAAACACGGCAAAGGTCCCGGAAACAAAGGCTTTTTTTAAATACGGCTGGTTGAATATGCTTAAGGTAAATCGTTCTCCCTCGGGATCCGCCACCACGACCTCAAAAAAGGACTTGCGGTTAAAATACCGTACCCCGGAAACGGAGGCGATATTCCCGCGAATGGCCACCATTACTCCCGTCCCGGCGCCCCTCACCGTCACAGGCTCCGGATACGTCAGGTAGGTCCTGGGATAATAGACGATCAGATCCCGGATCGTTTGGATCCCCAATTTGGAAAACAACGCGGCCGTTTTGGCACCGATCCCTTTCAGGTCGGTGATCGCCATCTGATCCGTCAAGGCACACCTCCCACCTGCAGCCTCCCGATCCCCCCCGCCGCAAGGAAACTCCCGCAGTCATGCAGCGGTGTACCTCCTTCAGGCACAAGAAAAAGAGGAGACGCACAGTCTCCTCTTGATTATAATCGGGTGCATGTAGTCAAACAAACTACATGTAACATTTTTCAAAAATTGTTACTTATTTTCTAATCGCGAAGCGATTATTATCTATCGAACGAAGTTCGATTGTATCTCAATTAGAAATGCGCAGCATTTATCATTGAGATACTTATTCCACTGAAACAATATAGTAATAGATCGGCTGTCCGCCGGGCTGCAGCTCCACATCCACACCGGGGAACGCTTCCTGAACGGTCTGCTGCATGGCTGCCGCGTCATCATCGGACACATCGGAGCCGTAGTAAATGCTGATGAGCTCGGAGGACTCCTCCACCATCTCACCGATCATCTCCTTGACCGCAGCGGTCAGATCCTTGGACACGGCCAGGATACCCTTGTCGCCGATGCCCATGTAATCGCCTTTTTCGATGGTCTTGTCATCGATGACGGTATCGCGGACGGCGTAGGTGATCTCGCCGGACTTCACCTTGCCGATCTGCTCCATCATGGACTGCTCGTTCTCGTCCGTTGTGCTGTCGGGCACATAATTGATGGCAGCGGTGATTCCCTGGGGAATGGTCTTGGTGGGGATCACCAGAACGGACTTGTCGGTGGACAGCTCCGCAGCCTGGTTTGCCGCCAGAATGATGTTTTTGTTGTTGGGAAGGACGAATACAGTGTCTGCATTGACCTTGGCCACAGCGTCCAGAATGTCCGCAGTGGAAGGATTCATGGTCTGTCCGCCCTCGATCACGTAGTCCACGCCGAGGCTGCGGAAGATCTCGGCCAGGCCGTCACCTGCGGATACGGCAATAAAGCCTACGGGCTTTCTGGGACCTTCTGCCTGAACAGGTGCGGGAGCATGCGCTTCCTGTCCCTCTTCCTCGATGGCAGGATACTCTTCCGTACTTCTGTTCCGGATCACCACATCCTTCAGATCACCGTAGAGCAGTGCCTTCTGCAAAGCCATGCCGGGATCGTTGGTATACAGTGCCAGGTCTACGCTTGTCTCCGTGCTGGTGACAACAGCCTTATCGCCGATGCCCTCCAGATAGGACTTCAGATCCAGCTCGCTCTTGATATTGAAGGGGCGCATGAGGGTAATGGTAGCGGAGGTATAGTACAAATGCTCGGGACGAAGGATGTCCTCCTCCTCGGGTGCTTCCTCGGTGACTTCACCGATGGTAAGATCCATCTCCTTGCCCTCAAAGAGGTCTATGGCACCGCGGAAAGCAACCACCAGACCCTTTCCGCCGGAATCCACCACTCCTGCCTGCTTCAGAACAGGCAGCATTTCGGGGGTAAGCTCCAGGGTCTCCTCTCCCTTCTTCAGACAGGTATTCAGGAAAACGCTCAGATCCGTGCAGCCCTCCTCCTGAAGTGCCAGAGCACATTCGGAGATGCCCTTTGCAACCGTGAGGATCGTGCCCTCCTTGGGAACCATAACTGCCTTATATGCGGTCTCTACAGCCTTTACAAAACCTTCCGTCAAAACGGGGATGGTGAGAACCTCTTCCTCCTTGATCCTGCGGGTAAAGCCCCGAAGGAGCTGGGAAAGGATCACGCCGGAGTTTCCTCTGGCGCCTTTCAGGGAACCGCTGGAAATAGCCTTGCTCAGGGTCTTCATATCCGTATCGTCCCCCAGCTCGGACACCTCTTTGGCCGCTGACATGATGGTCATGGTCATATTGGTACCGGTATCGCCATCGGGAACGGGAAATACATTCAATTCGTTGATCAGATCTTTCTGGCTTTCCAGACTCTTTGCGCCCGCAAGGAACATGCGACGCAAAAGCTTAACATCAATCTGTGAAACAGACACGGGGCAAATCCTCCTTAATCAATTACCTTAACGCCTTCGACATAAATATTGATACGCTCGATGGGAAGGCCTGTGAATTCCTCCACACGATATTTGACATTCTCGATGAGATTGTCGGCCACAGCCTTAATGCTGACATCATAGGCCACAATAACATGAAAATCGAGGATCAGCTTCCGGTCCGGATTCAGGCTGACATGGATCCCCCTGGTCAGAGATTCTTTCTTCAAGAGCTTGACCAGTCCGTCCTTCATGCTCACGCCTGCCATTCCGACAATACCGAAGCACTCAACGGCAACACTGCCGGCGTATTGAGCAATGACTTCATTATCTACTACGATATTCCCCATATGGGTGTTCATGGAAGAACCCTTCATAATGACCTCCTTGTTCAAACATTCCAAACTACTATATCAGTTTTCGTGCAAAATGAAAACCGATTTTCTGAAATTATAATTTCTCCTTGCAATCAAATCATTCATTTGTTATTATATCAATGTTGCGAAAAAATCGCGGGATTTGATGTAAGGGAGGTGTAATCATGGCAAAGTGTGATGTTTGCGGCAAAGGCGTACATTTTGGAAACAATGTCAGCCATTCTCATAGAAGAAGCAACGCAATCTGGAATTCCAACGTGCGTAGCGTAAAGTGCAAGGTTAACGGCGGCACCAAGCGTATGCATGTCTGCTCCAGATGCCTCAGAAGCGGCGCCGTTGAGCGTGCCTGATTATTTTTCTTTTGAGATTTGAAACCCCGGATGGATGTCCGGGGTTTTTTCGTTTGACGGAACTTTCCGTCAAACGAAAACGCTCCGCGAGGATGCGACTCGCGCGGGCAGGAAGATTGTCGCTTTGCGACACCGCGCTCGCGCGAGCGTATCGCAGAGCGATACGCTATATTACAACTCGTTCCATCTTCTCTGGAACACGCGGTTGATGGCCTGGGCCATCTGGGCATCTCCGCAGAGATTGTCGGGATGAAAAATCTTCACCAGGTCCTTGTAGCGCTTTCTGAGGGCAACGGAGCCCACCACGCCGCGGAACAGAAATTCCGCCACCTCTTCCAGGGATTCCGGGGATGCGTCCTCGAAGCCCTGTCCCAGCAGTCTGGATTCCTCCAGGTTCCTGCGCTCCTGCTCCAGCTTTCTGCGATCTTCCTCCAGGGAACGGAATCCGTCCTTTAAGATCTCCATTTTTTTCTCGAAAAACATGCTCTCCTGCTTCAGGCGCTGCCGTTCCTGCAGCGTCCTGCGGTTCAGCTCGTCCAGCTCATCCCGCAACTTGACCCGGTCCTTGATGAAATCCTCCTGCATCTGTTCGATGCGACGGCGTTCCTCCTCCAGGTTGCGCTTCTCGGCATCCAGCCGCATGTTCTCCTTAAAGAGAAAGATCTTGACCTTTTTCAGTTCGTCATCGTCCTGTGCCTGTACGATTTCGTCCCAATCAATCATGGCCTTTCACCCGCATAAGGCTATTCCCCGTTTTCAGGAAATGCAGCCTCCTTCACTTCGGCATCCGTGGGCTCGCCGCCCTTTGCCTTCGTAAAACGATGTGTCAGTTCCGGTATCATATCCAGGATCTTCGTCAGATTATCCTGGTTCTTGATGCTTAAGATCCTTGCGTGTCCGTCCTGGATCACCAGAACGCTGTTAGGGCTTACCTTGCCGCCCATGCCTCCCATTCCGGAAGCGGATGCGTTCTTCGTATCCTTACCGTTCCCCGCAGCCAGGCCGAAGGAAACATCCACCAGAGGGATGATGGTGATCCCCTCCAGCCGGATGGGCTCCCCCACAACGGTTTTACTGGACAAAATGTGGTCCATCCCGCTCAGCAGGGAATTCACCACAGTCTCTTTCTCCTTACGCTCCAACTCCGACATAAATTCCTCCCCGTACAGGCGGCGGTCATTCCTCTATGCTGCCTGTTTCCAATTTTTCCATCCGCCGGGCCTTCTTTTCCTTATGGGCGCCGATCCTGCCTCTGGTGCGCTTGAAGCGCTTATCCAGAAGCACTTTCAGGCCGCACAGCACTACACCGAATACGGTAAATCGGCCCCGCATCTTTACCCTTCCTTTGAGGATCTGCTCCTCAAAGTCCGGCACCACCCGGGAGCCCTTGCGGAAGCGATCCGCAAAAAGCGCATAAAGGCCATACAGATACCCGGTGGTATCCGGCGCCCCCGTTCCGAAAACGAGATCCGCCTGAATGTCTCTGGGAAGCAGCATCCGCAGCAGGCGAAGCACCTGCTTTTTGGTCCCGGACAGGAACCCTTGCGTATCTTCGTGCTCCAGGAGGTTCTTCCAAAACTCCAGGTCCCAAAGCGTCAACTTGATTTTATCACAGAAGTTATGCAAAGTGGTAGCAATCTTTTCGAAGAAGGATGGCTTCTCCTGCTCCGCATCCTCCTCTGCCGCACTGCCACTGCCTTCAGGGCCTTCCTCTGCATCCTCTGCTTCCTTAGCGGTCCCGGTTTGCGCTGTCCCCGAGGATTCGCTGCTCTCCGCCTTGGCTTCCGGCTTCTCTGCGACATCGCTGCTTCCCTGCGCTTCCGCCGTCTCCGTTCCGCCGCTGCTTTCCTTCGCTTCCGTGGGATTGCTCGCTGCGGATGCTTTCTCCCATCCTTCGGAGGTTTCCGTCAGGGCGGAGGCACTGCTTTCCGCAGCTTCCCCGGGAGACGTGCCTTCCTCAGGCTTCGCACCTTCCTCAGGCTTCGCACCTTCCTCCTCCGGCTGTACGGCGAACTCCTCTTTCTTCCCAAGGTTCAACTTGAAAACAGGAATGCCCAGGAGCCTTACCTTGAGAACGCCCGGACTCGGATAGTCCAGGCCGCCCGTTACGATCCACAAAAGCCAGTGGAGCCGCAGCCTTCCGTGAAAGGGATCCGCTGCCCCTTCCTCACCCGCAGTGCCCTCGATCCGGTAGACAAAGGGCGTAAACAGCACCAGAAGCAAAAGGAGCAGGGCGAGGCTCAGGATCCCCAGAAGGATCCATCCCAGGACAATGAGAATTTTTAATACCACTGCCCACATGTGCAATACTCCTTCATATTCAGGTCCCCCCGCACCTTCATGCAATCCTCCGCAATGGAAGCCACCAGTTCCGCGGCTGTCTCCTCGCCGGAAGCGATCCCCACCACCGGAATGCGGCGCCCGTCGTAGAGAAGGCCCTTCAGGGTCTTGCTGGGCAGGATCTCCAGCTGTTCTCCGGGCGCCTCACTGACAGTAATGACATAAAGTCCGTCTTTTGCCGCTTTGATCTTACGGCGCAGTTTCGGCAGATCCTTCGCATCCAGGTCCGGACTGATATACACTTGGGGGTAAAAAACAAAATCCGGTTTCATAGGTTGCATTTTATCACATAAAGTCCCTTATTTACTAAAAAATTCGCATATTTTATTGACAGTTCCGTCAAAAAATCAGAATATTATAGTTGAAGGAACGTACTTCTGCGGAGGGCGGAGCAGTGAAAACGATCACCAGAATGGAATGTAAGCCGGGAATGGTACTTGCGGAACCTGTCGAACATGACGGCGAGGTTCTCTTTAAGGCCGGCCGGAAGATCGACGAGCGGGTTATGGAGCGGCTGGAACGCTTTAATATCCTGTGCGTCACCATCATGGAAGACGTGGACTACGCCACCACCCATTACCAGAAGATCCAATACTCCACCGATTTCCAGAACTTCGTTAAGGTCTACCAGGAACAGCTCCTGGTCTACAAAGCCATTATGATCAGCTACCTGGGAACCAAATCCATGGATCCCGCTTCCCTGATGGCCGTATATAACAAGATCAACGAGTATGTCTCCTCCGAGAAGCAGCTGCTCGATTTCATCTACAACATGATGCCCGGCGAGGATGAGCTGACCTACACCGCATCCCTGAACTCCGCACTTCTCTGCGGCGCTTTCGCCAACTGGATGGGAATGGATGCCCATGAGAAAAAACGTCTTATCATGTGCGGATTTTTCTATGACATCGGAAAATGGAAGTTGCCCAACGAGATCCTCTGGAAGCCCGGAAAACTGACGGACGAGGAATTCGAGATGGTGCGCAAGCATCCCGTGATCGGTTATGTTCTGGTGCGGAACGATCCGAACCTGAGTGACCACATCAAGGCCGCCATCCTCATGCACCATGAACGCATGGACGGATCCGGCTATCCCTCTCATCTCACCGGAGATAAGATCGACAAATACGCCAGATACATGGCCATCGTCGATACCTACATCGCCATGGCTTCTCCCAGAATGCACCGCAGGGCCTTCACTCCGCTGCAGATCATCGGCACCCTGGAAAAGAGCAAGGAAAAATATGACAATTCCATCCTGATGCCACTGATCGAGCGCATCAGCGAAGCCCAGATCGGTACCAAAGTCGAGCTAAACGACGGCTCCGTCTGGGAGGTGATGATCATCACCAAACAGCCCTACTCCCGCCCCATTTTACGGGACGAAAACGGCGAGATCCTGAACCTCGCTGAACATCCGGAACTGGAGATTGAAAAGCTGGCCTGAGGGCCGGCTTTTTGATTTGCCTAAATGCAAATCAAAAGCTCCGCTTCATTCTCCCAGATACAGGTCAAAGATCCTCCTGGCCAGCGGCACCGCATAGTCGCCGCCTGAGCCGGCGCCCTCGATGATCACCGTCACCGCGATCTGCGGATCCTCCGCCGGTGCAAAGCCCGTGAACCAGGCGTGGGACTCTCCCTTCACATTACCATACTCCGCAGATCCCGTTTTCCCTGCCGCGGTGTACAGATCACTCTGAAGCTTTTTCGCCGTGCCTTCTTCCACCACAGCCGTCATCATCTCCGTCAGGAAGGCGGATTCCTCCTCGGAAAGGATCCTTCCGTAAGTCTGACTCTGGAAGGTCTTAACCGCTCTCCCCTCCACACTTTCCACCTTATCCAGCACTCTGGGCCTCACCAGCACGCCCTGATTTGCAATGGCACAGGTGATGAGATGCAGATGCATGGGCGTGATGAGGGTGGTACCCTGTCCGATGGAAGTCTGCATTTTGTCATAATCGGACAGATCCGCACCCGCTTCCGTCCGGGATGCTGCCTGGAGGAAATCGATGGGAAGCGTCTCATCAAAAAGCAGCCCCGAAAGCTGGGTTCCGAAATCCTCCCAGTCCAGGCTCATGCCGATGTTGGCAAAGGAGGAATTGCAGGACTTGGCAAAGGAGGTCTTGAAATTCACGCTGCCGTGGCTGGTGCCGTGATAGCAGTGAATGCTCTCACCGCCCCTGCTGTAGGAGCCACCGCAATTGTAGGCATACTTTTTCCACCCATCCGGGAACTGCCGGTAATACGCCAGAGAGGTAAAGATCTTAAAGGTAGAACCGGGGGGATAGAGTCCCTGGGTCACACGGTTCAAGAGCTCCGCGTTCTCGCTTGCATCCAGGGTCTCCCATACATCCGCCACCGTTTCCGGGTCGAAATCGGGATGGGACAACATGGCCAGGATCCGTCCCGTCTTCACCTCCGATACGATCACGGCGCCGTTGTACATCCGCAGGTAGTCATCCGCCGCCTGCTGAATGGGAATGTTCAGGGAAGTGGTAACCGTATCTCCGGGATTTTTCACCTCCGCCACATCGTTGGCCACCTTTTTGTCCAGACTGATATGGGTATTGATGAGCCAGTAATTGGCGATATCCTCGATGCCCATCCGCCCGTAGGTGGAAAAGCCAACCACATGGGCAAACAGCTTCCCGTAAGGGTAGGTCCTGTGCTCCTTCTGCTCCTCATCCACGGTGGATTCCGCAAGGACGCTGCCGTCGCTCGCCAGGATGGTGCCTCTGTAATTCCGGGAAAGCAGGGTCTCCTGCCTGGAGTTGTAGGAATTGTTGATGAGCACCGTCTCGTTTTCCCGGACAAAATCCCACAGATAAAGGAACATCGCGCCAAAGATCGCGATAAACGACACGCTTGTCAGATAGATCGGAAGGTTATGCAAAACAACCTTCCGTTTTGCCCCGCGCTCCGTCTTTTTCCGGGCTGCTTCCCCCACTTCCTGCGCAGGAACACCCTCTCCGTCAGGCAGCGGCTCTTCCGCAACATCTGCCTGGGCCGTCTCATGACGCAGGATCTTCAGATAGCTCCCCTGCACCACGGAAAAGAGGATCATGGTGGTCATGACAGAGCTTCCGCCGTAGCTGATAAAGGGCAGCGTAACTCCGGTTAAGGGGATAAACTTGATCCCGCCTCCCACGGTAAGAAAGATCTGGAAGAGATACATTACACCGCCGCCGTAGATCAGGCAGCGGTAAAAGGAATCCTTGCAGATCCCGGCGCAGCGCATCATTTCAAGGAAGCAGCAGATACAGATCAGCAGCAGGCAGATGCCGAAGATCAGGCCGAACTCCTCGCATACGGCGGAAAAGATCATGTCCTGCTCCACATAGGGAATGTCCCCCGGATTTCCCTGGAGCAGCCCCATGCCGAACCAGCTGCCGGAAGAGATGGAAAAAAGGGACTGGGTGATCTGATAGCCCTTGTTGTCGATATTGGTCCAGGGATCCAAAAAAGCCAGAACTCTGGTGCGCACATGGGGGAAAATGCGATAGGCAGCATAGGAAGCACCTGCAAGGCCCGCGATGCCGGGGACCAGATACAGGTACTGCCCCGTCATAAAAACCACGATCAGCACATAGGCCACATAAAAGATCAATCCGCTGCCCAGGTCCCTGGAAAAGACCAGGATCAGCACATAGGATCCGGAGATCAGCGCACTGATGGCCACGGTCCAGAAGTCATGCTCCGCACTTAAGGCTGCCGCCAGGAAAAACAAAAAGAGGATCTTCACGAATTCCGAAGGCTGGAAGGTGGCACCCGCAATGGTAAAGGACAGCTTGGAGCCGTTGGTCATCTCCCCGATAAGGAGCACGATCCCCAGCATGCCGATGCCGGTAAAGGCATAGACATAGGTCAGCTTTTTCCAAATCCGGACCCGGTTCAGGAGATAGGGGATCCCCAGACAGACGGCGAAGGACACCATGCTGATGAGATACAGCCGGAAGGCCTTTGTAAAAGAAAGCCGGGAGATCACCGTAAAGCCGATCCCCAGGAGCATGCACATATTGTTCAGAAGGAAACGGTTGATCCCGTCATAGATCATGGTGTTTAAGAAGATCATCAGGAAGAGAAAGACCGCCACAAACCCGAAAAGATACAGGTATTTGGCTTCCCCCGTCACAAAGGTCAGATCCAGGAAGCACAAAAACAAAAAGCCCAGGGTCAGTAAATGCTGCACGCTAAAGAGCCCGTCGCGGCGGGACTTGCCGGGCAGGAAGAAATAAAGCAGATCCGTGAACGCAAACGCGGCCCCAAAGCCGAGGATCACGTACTTGGACAATTCAATTACATACTGCTGTAAAGTGATCATACATTACTCAACCGGGCGGCTCTCATATCCTCCCGTTACAGGGAAGGACAGATTTCCGGCACCTTTCAAATACAGTTCCAGTACTTCGCAGGTCTCTTCCGGCCCTTCCGCGGAAAATTCCAGGCGGAGATTGCATTTCCCCTCCCATTTCTCCAGATGCTTGTGCAGATCCGTGGGAAGAGAATTGAAGATCAGGTTCTGACAATGGACACAGTCAGTAAGCACGGGGAAAGTCTTCCCGTAGCGGTCCGTCAGGCTGTCAAAAGAAGGCTTACTGCCGTTAAGACACCCCTTTCTCGTCTTCGTTACGCACCCTGCGCTTACCATCAACACGGCTCTGCCGTAGACAACTCTGGAAATCCCCCGGGGCTTCGCGCCGTCCTCAAAGAGATCAAAGAGAAGTCTCTCCTGCTCCCTGGCGGAAAGTTCCAAAGGCAGGGTCATGAGATCCGCATGTTCCGACAATACGCCGGCAGCCTCCCGGTTCCAGACATAGAGACCATGATCCGTGCCTGTGAGGAAGGAAGCAGGCAATAATCCGGAAGCTTTCACCGCCTCCAGAAGCTGCAGATCCTCCGTGCAGCGTGCATAAGCGCCGTCAAAGCCCTTGCCCGCGCACATGGCTGCCATGCGTTCAAAGAGCTTCACTCCATCCTTTCGCCGTACCTGATTCAGCATGACAAAGACGGAACGCTCCGGGTGCCCTGCTCTCCAGTCAAGCAGGGACGCAAGGACCGCATCTTCATCGGAAGAACCCAGCAGGCTTTCCTCCAGAAGCACCCTGCAGGGCTCGTCAAATGCAAAATCAAAAAAGGTCAGCGCCTGCTCCTTCGTCCGTAGCAGGATCTCATAACAGGTACCGGTACGATCCCGGCCATCCGCATTTCCTTCAGTCTCCCAAGTACCAAATGCACAGTTCACGGGAGGCAGTTCATTTTCCGGGATCGCAGGTGCCGTTCTCCGGTGCAGCTCCGCCAGTCCTTTAGACTCCAGGATCTGCTCCTCCATGGCGGCAATGCCCTTTCTGCGCAGGGCATTTAGGGCTGCCACGGGCAGAAACACGTCCCCTTCCGCGTAAACGGATATTTCTTCCGCTTTACAGGAAAAAACACTTCCTCCAAGCTTTAACAGCTGCTTTTTGATCTCCTCTTCGGAAAGGGGCTTCTTCTGCGCAGCCTGCACCGTATCACCGTTCACCGAAGCGTACAGATCCCCGCAGCTTAGGTTTAGAACAGCGACACTGCCCGGCGCCAGATACAGCTCCATGGAAAGCGGATAAGCAGGGGCGTAGGTCGTATGCTCCGGCCGCAGGAAGCTGTCCCGCACGGACTCCAGCACCCTCTCCTCCTGGCCGTTGTAGCCCGGTCCATCCAGGCTCACCATTTCCCGGCCGTTCCTGCGATGATAGTATCCTTCCGAGGTCTCTCCACGGACATAGAGGCCCAGCAGATCTCGTGCATCCCGCTCAGCGTTTTTCACACCATCCAGCTTCTTCCGGTAGGCATTGGTGACAGCCGCCACATACTCCGAGGACTTCATCCGCCCCTCGATCTTAAAGGAATCGATCTCCGCATCCGTCAATTCTTCGGTGATGTCGTAAGCAGACAGGTCCTTCAGGCTCAAAGGATACTCCCCGTCATAGGGAAGTCTGCAGGGCTGGGCACAGCGTCCTCTGTTGCCGCTTCTGCCCCCCAGCATGCTGCTGAAGAGACATTTCCCGGAATAGCAATAACAGAGCGCCCCATGAATAAAGCATTCCACCTCCAGGCCGCTCTCCTGTTTCAGGGTCCGCACTTCCTCCAGAGAAAGCTCTCTGGCAGGCACTACACGGCATACGCCCTGATCCTTCAAAAACAAAGCGCCTTCCGCAGCGGTCACGGACATCTGGGTACTGGCGTGAAGTTCCAGACCGGGGAAGGTCTCCCGAAGCACTCTTAAGACACCCAGATCCTGAACGATCACGCCGTCCAGTCCCGCCGCATACAGCGGCGCCATAAAGCCGGGGAGCTGCGCCAGTTCCTCTTCCTTTACCAGGGTGTTTACCGTCAGATAGACCCGAACTCCGTAAAGATGGGCATAGCGAATACACTCCGAAAGCTCTTCTTCCGAAAAATTGTCCGCATATGCTCTTGCCCCAAAGCTCTTACCGGCCAGGTAAACCGCATCCGCTCCCGCTTTCACGGCGGCGTAAAAGGCTTCCCGGGATCCGGCGGGAGCCAGGAGTTCTCCTGCTTTTTTCTTCATATTTACCGAAAAAGAGCTGTCCGCCAGGACAGCCCTTTCTTATTTACCCTTCAGCTGCGTCTCAAGCTGCACGATTTTCTTGGCACTCTCTGCCAGGGAGTTCTGAAGCTCCGCCACCTGCTTGGTAAGGGTGTCCAGCTTCATCTGGTCAGCCACTCTGTCATGCTTGAGGTCATAGATCACTTTGTCCCGCTCTTCCAGCTCTGCGTTCAGCAGATCGATCTGCTTCTTCGCCTTGAAGTAATCATCGGCGATATTGACCTCCAGCAGGACTGCCTTGATGTCTTCCGGCTGGATGCGATATGCCTCGAGCTTGCTGTACTCCTCGATCATGTCATTGATGTAGGTAGCAATCCTCTGTTGATATTCGGGGGTCTCATAACCGGAAAGGGTCAGAACCCGTCCACCGATCACGACCTGTGTATCTGTCTTTTGTGACATATCCCACCTCGTCCGTAACTGAATCTGATTGAGCGGTGCGGTCAAAATGCACCGTGCCTGACATGAAAAAATTATAAATCACTCCGGAGCATACTGCAAGGGAAACTCAAAGTCTTAAGTGGGTGCGGGCAGTGTCGGTGGCGACTCTCCCCTTGGGTGTCCGCATCAGCAGTCCGTTCTTGATGAGGTAGGGCTCGTAGACATCCTCGATGGTGCCGGCATCCTCACCGATGGCCGCGGACAGGGTATCCAGACCCACGGGGCCGCCCTCAAACTTGATGAGGATGGTCTCCAGGATCAGCCGGTCGATGTGGTCCAGTCCCAGACGGTCCACATCCATGAGATCCAGCGCTTCGATGGCGATGGGCAAGGTGATGACCCCGTCGTAGCGGACCTGGGCATAGTCCCGTACCCGCTTCAGGATCCGGTTGGAAAGTCTCGGGGTACCGCGGCTCCTGCGGGCCATCTCTTCCGCACCCTCCCGCTCCACCTCGATGTTCATCTTCTGAGCGGAATGCAGAATGATATGGGTCAGCTCCTGCACCGTGTAGAACTCCAGATGGTAGATGAGGCCGAACCTGTCCCGCAGAGGAGCCGTCAGGAGGCCTGCTCTGGTGGTGGCTCCCACCAGGGTAAAATGCGGCAGGGGAAGCCTCACGGAACGTGAGGAGGAGGAGGAATCCTTCCCGATGATCACATCGATGCAATAGTCCTCCATGGCAGGGTACAGCACCTCCTCCACCTGGCGGTTCAGACGATGGATCTCGTCCACAAAGAGGAGGTCTCCTTCCTGGAGACTGTTGAGGATCGCAGCCATTTCCGCCGGCTTCTCTATGGCGGGGCCGCTGGTGACCTTGATATGGGTCCCCATCTCATTGGCTATGATATTGGCAAGTGTCGTCTTCCCCAGGCCGGGAGGGCCGTACAAAAGCACATGATCCAGGGCCTCTCCCCTGGAAAGTGCCGCACGGATGCCGATCTCCAATCCTTCCTTGATGGGCTCCTGTCCGATGTAATCCGAAAGCTTCTTCGGCCGGAGGGAGCCTTCGATGGGAAGATCTTCTTTGGTTCTGCTGGTTTCGATGCTGCGCGCCATGTCCTACTCCTAAAAAAGGTATTTGAGTGCCGCGCCGAGCACGGCGCCGGAATCCATCCCTTCCGTATCCGGGATCTTCGCCACAGCCTTCCGGCTCTCGGTGGCGGAATATCCCAGGGCGACCAGTGCCGCCACGGCATCCGCCCGCTCCGGGCTCATGGAATCCGTATCTGCATGAGCTCCTCCGGCGGATGCTGCCTGCTCCAGGAGACTCTCCTCCGTCAGGCGCACCTTGTCCTTCAACTCCAGGATCACACGCTGCGCCATCTTCGGCCCGATGCCGGGCGCCGCGGAGATGGCCTTGGCATCCCCGGACAAAATGGCAAACCGCACGGAATCCGGATCCAGCTCCGAAAGGATGGAAAGCCCCGCTTTGGGCCCGATGCCGCTGACGCTGATAAGCCGCTTAAAGAGATCCAGCTCGTCCCGGTTCAGAAAACCGTATAAAGAGATGGCATCCTCCCGCAATGCGGTATAAGTATAAAGCTTCACCGCCTCACCGATCCCCGGAAGCCGGGACGCAGTCCTGGCGGAGATCCCCACATTCACGCCGAAGCCGCCCACATCCACGATGCAGCCGTCCTCGGTGACACCATCCAGAATACCCTGTACAAATGCAAACATACAAAAACCTCCTGCACTCAAACATGTTCATCTTACCACAATCGAACATATGTTTTCAAGTGCATGGAGGTATTTTGTACCACCCATTTCTCAGGTCCGCTTTTACTTCGTCTCCTCCGCAAGGTCTATGGCAGTCTGCGATAAGAGCTTTCGATAAAACAGGACAAAGCACACCAGATGCGCCAGGAAGGTCAGGGCCCAGCTGATGGGATAGGACACATAGAGCGACGCCGTGGTCCGCAGCTCCCGGAACACCGTCAGGATCCAGAGGATCCGGAACAGACAGGCTCCGGTCAGGGACACGATCATGGGTGCGATAGAATACCCCATACCGCGGATCAGCCCCATCATGGTGTCCATCATGCCGCAGAGGGCGTAGGTGACGCAGATGTACTTCATCCGCACCAGGCCGTAGGCGATGACCTGCGGATCCGTGCTGTAGAGACCCAGCAGCCTGTCGCCGATGAGGTAGGAGCCGCCCCCCAGCACGATCCCCGTCACGATCACCGCGCCCATGCAGATCAGGCAGATGCTGCGGATCCGCAGATACTTCCGGGCTCCCATGTTCTGGGAGGTAAAGCTGGTGGCCGTCTGTGAGTAGGCATACATGGCCGAATAGATAAATCCCTCGATGTTGGCGGAGCTGGCATTTCCCGCCATTACGGTCCCGCCGAAGGAATTGATGGAGGACTGGATGATCACGTTGGAGATGGAAAAAAGACACCCCTGCAGTCCCGCCGGCAGGCCGATCCGCAGGAGCTGCATCAGCTGTGCACCCTTCAGACGGATCCGCGTTATCTCCAGCTTTGCCGGTCCCTCCAGCCGCATCAGGCACAGGAACACCAATCCTGCGGAGATCCCCTGAGAGATCACCGTGGCAGAAGCCACCCCGGCCACTCCCATGTGGAATCCGATGACAAAGATCAGGTTCAGGATCACATTGATGACCCCGGCAAGCGTCAGATAGATCAGGGGTCTGGTGGTATCCCCCAGGGCGTTCAGGATGGAGCTGCCGTAATTGTAGACCAGGTTAAAGATCGTTCCGGCAAAATAGATCCGCATGTACCGGGTGGCGAGAGGCAGGATCTCTTCCGGAGAGCCCATCATCACCAGGCAGGGAGCCGCCGCAAGAATGCCGATAAGGGTCAGTGCCACGCCCCCGATGAGGGCAGCGGCAACAGAGGTATGAACCATGTCCGAGAGCTCCCGCTCCCTTCCTGCCCCCTTGTAATGGGCCACCATTACATTGGCGCCCACCCCCAGGCCGATGAACAGCTTGCTCAGCAGGTTGATGAGGGAACTGGTGGAACCCACCGCAGCCAGGGCTTCGCTGCCCGCAAAACGCCCCACCACGATCACATCCGCGGCGTTGAACATGAGCTGGAGCTCAGCGGAGAGCATCAGCGGGATATAGAAGGCCAGTATCCTGGGAAGCAGGGGCCCGTTTATCATGTCGATCTCAAAAAGTTTCTTCATAAGCATTATCAAAAGAGAAAAAAAGACCTGCGACACTCACATGCCGCAGGCCGAAAACTTAAGGTCTTCCGTTGTTGATCCACTGCACAAGACCCTCGTTTGCGATGATCTTCTGCATAAACTCCGGAAATGCCTGTCCGTGGAAGGTCTCTCCCGTGGTCAGGTCCCTGATCTCGCCGGAATCAAAGTCAATCTCCACCTCATCTCCCGCCGAAATGGCCACAGCCGCTTCGGGGCACTCGATGATGGGAAGGCCGATATTGATAGCATTGCGGTAAAAAATTCTGGCGAAGGTCTCAGCGATGACGCAGCTCACACCCGAAGCCTTGATGGCGATGGGGGCATGCTCTCTCGAGGAACCGCAGCCGAAATTCTTGTTGGCAACAATGATATCACCCTTATTTACCTTGTCAACAAATTCCTTGTCGATGTCCTCCATGCAGTGGGTTGCCAGCTCTGCCGGATCGGACGAATTCAGATATCTTGCGGGGATGATGACATCAGTGTCAACATTGTCTCCGTATTTAAAAACCCTTCCTTTTGCCTGCATACGCTCCTCCTTAAAGATCTTCCGGACAGGAGATCTGACCGGTGATAGCACTGGCTGCAGCCACAGCGGGGCTGGCCAGATAGATTTCGGAATCCACATGTCCCATACGGCCTACAAAGTTCCGGTTGGTGGTGGACACACAGCGCTCTCCCTGAGCCAGGACGCCCATATAGCCTCCCAGGCAGGGGCCGCAGGTGGGGGTGGATACCACGCCGCCGGCTTCAATGAAGGTCCGGAGGAGTCCCTCCTCCATGGCCTGCAGGTACACGGCCTGGGTCGCGGGGATCACAATGAGGCGCACGCCCGGTGCCACCTTTCTCCCCTTCAGGATCTGAGCAGCTTCCCGCATATCCTGAATGCGGCCGTTGGTGCAGGAACCGATGACCACCTGGTCGATCCGGATATCTCCTTCCGCATGGATCTGGTCGATGGTATGGGTGTTCTCCGGCAGATGAGGGAAGGAAACGGTGGGACGCAAGGTAGACAGATCGATCTCGATGGTCTCGTCATACTCTGCATCCGGATCTGCCTCATAGACCGTGTAAGGTCTGGTGGCATGCTCCTTCAGGTAGCTTTCCGTGATCTCATCCACGGGGAAGATGCCGTTCTTGCCCCCGGCCTCAATGGCCATGTTGGCAATGGTAAAGCGGTCATCCATCGTCAGATTTTTGATCCCCTCACCGGTAAACTCCATGGAGCGGTACAGCGCACCGTCCACACCGATCATACCGATGATGTGCAGGATCAGATCCTTGCCGCTGATATGCTTTGCTGGCTTCCCCACAATGTTGAAGCGGATGGCGGAAGGCACCTTGAACCATGCCTGTCCCGTCGCCATGCCGGCTGCCATATCCGTGCTGCCCACACCGGTGGAAAAGGCGCCCAGGGCACCGTAGGTGCAGGTATGGGAGTCGGCGCCGATGATCACATCACCGGGCACCGTCAGGCCTTTTTCCGGCAGCAGCGCATGCTCGATGCCCATCTGCCCCACCTCGAAATAATTGGTGATCTCGTTCTTCCGGGCAAACTCTCTGACGCACTTGCAATGCTCAGCGGATTTGATGTCCTTGTTGGGGACGAAGTGATCAGGCACCAGCGCGATCCTGTCCTTGTCAAAGACCCCCTCCACCTTCATTTTTTCAAGCTCATGAATGGCCACCGGACTGGTGATGTCGTTTCCAAGCACCAGATCCAGATCTGCCATGATCAGCTGTCCTGCCTTTACCTCCGGCAATCCGGCGGCATGGGCCAGGATCTTCTGTGTCATTGTCATTCCCATACTGTTTCCTCCATCAGTTAGCTTTGCAGCTTTTTCATGTGGTAGAAGGCTCCCCTGGAAGCCATCAGTTCGTCATAGGTTCCGATCTCTTCGCATTTTCCGTCCGCGATGACCGCGATGCGGTCCGCCCCGGTAATGGTAGAGAGTCTGTGGGCCACGATAAAGGTGGTGCGTCCGCGGCACAGGTTCTCGATGGCCTCCTGGATCAGCTTCTCGGACACGGAATCCAGCGCCGAAGTGGCCTCATCCAGCACGATGACCTTCGGATCCCGGATCAGGGCTCTGGCGATGGAAACGCGCTGTCTTTGACCGCCGGAAAGCTTGCCGCCGTGCTCTCCCACCTGGGTATCGAGACCATTGGGCATCCCTGCGATGAGATCCTTCAGATTCGCCGCTTCGATGACCTGTGCCAGCTTCTCTTCGCTCACATTCTCGCAGCCGTAGGTGATGTTGTCCCGGATGGAACCGGAAAAAAGAATGCTGGTCTGGGGCACCACGGCCAGGAAATGCCTATAGGACCGCAGATCCAGGTCATCCATGTTCCTGCCGTCCAGAAGGATCCGCCCTCCCGTGGCTTTGTAGAACCCGATGACCATGTTCAAAATGGTGGATTTCCCGGCACCGGACTCTCCCACCAGGGCGATGGTCTCACCCGGCGCCACATCCAGGTCCAGTCCGTTTAAGACATCCGTGTCACTGTCCTTGTAGTGGAAATGCACATTCTCGAAGGCAAAATGCCCCTGCACCTCCGAGATCTCCAGCTTGCCCTGGTTGTCCTCCACCTCGTCGGAAAGCAGCACCTCCCCGATGGAGTTCACGCTCTCCACGCCCTTGGCAATGGCGGGCACCAGGCTGATGACTGCGGACACCTGGTTGACGATGGTTGCAAAATAGCTCTGATACAGGGTGATATCGCCGGGCTCAATGGCGTGCCGGTATGCCAGCACTGCGGTAAAGCACAGGCAGATCACCTGGAAGATCTGGAAGATCACCCAGCCGACGGAACCAAACAGGGTCTGCACCAGATCCAGCTTATAGCCCTTCTCCGCAACGGCGAAGAGCTGAGAACTCATCTTATTGACCTCCTCGTCCTCCAGGGCGTGGGCTCTGGTAACGGGGATCATCTCCACCATCTCCATAACTCTGGCGGAGGTCTCTTCCATCTCCTTCCGGAATTCCGAATTCCGCTTTTTCATCACGTTCCGGAAAAACCACATGGTCCCCGCAGCAACGGGGGTCGTGATGAGGAAGAAGAAAAATACCACATAGCTCTTTCGCACGGTGACCGCCAGTGCGACACCGATGTTCAGAGCAATGTTCAGGGCACTCAAAAACATCTGGGTGCTGAGCTGCTCCACCGCCTCCACATCACGCATGATCTTGGACTGCAGCCGTCCCGACCGGGTGTCCACATGGTAGGAAATGGTGAGCTGCTGAAGCTTCCGGATCAGGGCTTTGCGCAGACCCGTCTCCGCGTAGCGGGTGGCCTGGCTCTTATAGGCCGTGTAGGCGTAGTTCGTGGGGATGTTTAAAAGCAGCAACACCACCATCAGCGCCCCGTAAAAGATCAGCTTCCGGATCAGGTCACCGTCCCCCTTCACCACGGAATTGATGACGCCGGAGGTGACTATGGGCAGGACCCACACCGGGGAATGCTTGATGAAAAAGAAGAAAACGGCCAGGAGAAACTTGTGATAATACCCCTTATAGATCCCCACGAGGATCCGCAGGGGATGCCCCTTATGCTTCCGGTACATCTCCGTAAACCAGATCTCGGGAAGAATGCCTTTGGGCGATTTGATTTTTTCTTCGAAACTGGATGTCATACGATACGAAAAACAGGGGGCCGCTTTCGGCAGCCCCCCGAGTGATCTGTTAGTTGTTGATCAGTTTGCTGTCTTCATTGTTCCAGCTGTACAGCTTACGAACTTCCTCACCGATCTTCTCAGCAGGATGCTCTGCAGCAAGCTTTCTCATGGCCTTGAAGTGAACCTGACGTCCGGAGGAGCTCATCTCCTGCAGGAACTCGCTGGCGAAGGTGCCGTCCTGGATGTCCTTCAGGATCTGCTTCATTGCCTTCTTGGTATCCTCGGTAACAATCTTGGGTCCGGTGATGTAATCGCCGTACTCAGCGGTGTTGGAGATGGAGTATCTCATGCCTGCGAAGCCGCTCTGATAGATCAGGTCGACGATGAGCTTCATCTCGTGGATGCACTCAAAGTATGCATTTCTGGGATCGTAGCCTGCCTCGGTCAGCGTCTCGAAGCCTGCCTGCATCAAAGCGCAAACGCCGCCGCAAAGCACTGCCTGCTCACCGAAGAGGTCGGTCTCGGTCTCGGTGCGGAAGGTGGTCTCCAGGAGGCCTGCTCTTGCGCCACCGATGCCAAGGCCGTAAGCCTTAGCCAGCTCCCATGCCTTGCCGGAAGCATCCTGATATACGGCGATGAGGCAGGGCGTACCCTTGCCCTCCTGGTACTCGCTGCGAACGGTGTGGCCGGGTGCCTTGGGTGCGATCATTGCCACGTCCACATCAGCGGGAGGAACGATACAGCCGAAGTGAATGTTGAAGCCGTGTGCGAACATCAGCATGTTGCCTGCGCTCAGGTTGGGCTCGATGTCCTTCTTGTACATATCAGCCTGCTTCTCATCGTTGATGAGGATCATGATGATATCTGCCTTCTTTGCAGCCTCAGCGGTGGTATAAACGGTAAATCCCTGCTCCTCGGCTCTCTTCCAGGACTTGGAGCCCTCATACAGACCGATGATGACATTGCATCCGGACTCCTTCAGATTCAGGGCATGTGCATGTCCCTGGCTGCCGTAGCCGATGATTGCAATGGTCTTGCCCTCGAGCAGAGACAGATTGCAGTCTTCCTGATAAAAAATCTTTGCCATATTCTTATCCTCCAAATTTTTATATGCTTCAGGGATCATCCCTGGAGTAAACACTTAAGGCAGGTAGGTCACATTCTCGGTGCCTCTGGTGAGTCCGGCGATACCGGTCCTTGCCAGCTCGAGCACCTCGTGTCCGTCCAGCAGCCGCAGGAACGCGTCCACCTTGGACTGGTTGCCGGTGATCTCAATGATGACACAGTCGGGAGAAACGTCGATGATGTTCCCGCGGAAGATCTCCGTGGTAGCCACAATGGTCTGACGCTCCTGGGGCGTGATCTTTACCTTGACCATGGCAAGCTCGCGGTACACGCTCTCGTCCGGCTTCAGCTCCTTGATGTCTCTCACATCCTCCAGTTTGGCCAGCTGCTTCTCGATCTGCTCCAGCACCTCGTCATCTCCGCTGGTGCAGATGGTGATCCGGGTGTAGCGGGCATCCGCTGTTACGCCTGCGGTAATGCTCTCGATGTTATACCCTCTTCTGGAAAACAGTCCTGATATACGGCTGAGCACACCCGAATTATTGTCTACCAAAAGCTGAAAAACTTTCTTTCTCAAGATGTAACCTCCTGAAAAATACCCATAATTTCAAGCTAGATTCTACTTTAACAACGATGGATTGTAATGTCAACAGACTCTTTTTAACCATCTGAAAAGTTGATCTTTGTTAATCTTTGGAAACCTGCAAAAATAATCTCAGTTCCCTTCACTCTCCAGGCACTTCTGCAGCGCCAGCGTACCGGTCCGCGCACATTCCACGATGCTGATGGACTTGAACATCCGGATCATCAGCTGGATCTTCTCCGGGGTATCGCAGATCTGGATCATCATATGGTGAAGACTCATGTCCACGATGCTGGCATTCATGAGTTCACACATCTCCATGATCTCCTGACGGTTTCCCTTGTTGTACTTCACCTTCATCAGCATCAGCTCCCGGGAGATGCACTCCTGCTCCGTGAAGGTCTTGACCTTGATGACATCCAGCTTCTTGTTCAGCTGCTTCTCGATCTGCTCCAGCGTGCGCTCGTCTCCGGAAGAGACGATGGTCATATTGGAGACCAGCTTGTCGTCCGTCTCTCCCACCGCCAGAGAATCGATGTTAAAGCATCTTCTTGCGAAGAGTCCGCTGACCTTGCTCAGGACACCGGAACGGTTCTCCACGGTAACGGAATAGATTCTCTTGATCTTCATGCTTACCTCCATGCCGCACTTATTTTACCAGATCCAAAGGATCCACGATGACTTCCATGAGAACGGATCCCTCTTCCTTCAAAAAGGCGTCGATCTTCGCATCGATATCCTTGTCCTTCGCCAGCTTCAGATAGGTAAAATCGTAAGCTGCCGAGAGTTTTGCCAGATCCGGGCTGCCGTCCAGGCTCACCACGGAATAATTGTCCTTGTAGGTGTAATGCTGGTACTCCCGCACCATCCCCAGGTATCCGTTCCGGATCACGACGATCTTGGCGGGGACTCCGTGCTGATTGCAGGTAGCCAGCTCCATCATGGACATCTGGAAGGAACCGTCGCCGCAGACCGCCACCACCTGACGGTCGGGAGCTGCGATCTTGGCCCCCATGGCAGCGGGAATGGAATACCCCATGGTCCCCATACCGCCGGAAGTCAGGAATTTACCGCTGCGCATCTGCACGTTTGCGCAGGACCAGATCTGGTTCTGTCCCACATCCGCCACATAGACCGCATCATCCTCCATGGCAAGGGACAGTTTTCTGACGAAAATCGCGGGATCCACATATCCCTTTCGTCCGTATTTGTTGGGCTTGTAAGCTTCCTTATAGGAGGTGAGGGTGCGGACCCAGTCGGCATAGTCTCCGTCGATCTCCTGCTCCATCAGCTCCTCGATGACCTTGTCCGCGTCTCCCACCAGAGGGATGGAGGATACCGCATTTTTCCCGATCTCCGCAGGATCCACATCGATGTGGACCAGGACCTTGTCCCGGGTAATGAGATCCGGCTGGGAAATGGCTCTGTCCGCCACACGGGCTCCCACCATGATGATGAGATCCGCCTCGTTCATGGCGCGGTTGGCATAGGGCTTCCCGTTATTCCCCACCATGCCGAAGTAGTAAGGGTCCTCCGTGGGCATGACGCCGATGCCCATCATGGTGGACACCACGGGGATCTTATGTCTTTCCACAAAGGCTCTCAGTTCATCGTCCGCCCGGGCCAGGAGCACGCCGCCGCCCGCACAGATGATGGGGTGCTTTGCGCGGTTCAGCTCCTTTACCACCTTCTTGATCTGCACCGCATTGCCGCGGATGGTGGGCTTGTAGGTACGGAGCTGCACGGAATCCGGGTATTTGAAGCTCTTCACAGGCGTATTCTGCACATCGATGGGCAGATCGATCAGCACAGGGCCCTTGCGGCCGGAATTGGCGATGTAGAAGGCTTCCTTGATGATCCGGGGGATCTCCGCCGCATCCCGGACCAGATAGCTGTATTTTACAAAGGACTCCACCGCGCCGGTGATATCCGCCTCCTGGAACACATCGCTGCCCAGGAGCTCGCTGTTTACCTGGCCGGTCAGCACCACCAGGGGAATGCTGTCCGCAAAAGCAGTGGCGATGCCGGTGATGATATTGGTGGCACCGGGGCCGGAGGTGACGGCACAGACACCGGGTCTGTCAGTCATCCGGGCAACACCGCTGGCAGCGTGGGCCGCATTCTGTTCGGTCCGCACCAGCACCGTTTTGATCTCGGAATTCAAAATGCTGTTGTAAAAAGGACAGATGGCAACGCCGGGATACCCGAACACATGGGTAACCCCTTCCTCTTCAAGGCATTTTACGATGACATCAGCTGCGATCATTCTTTTCCTCCTTCTTACGCTTCGGAGATGCCCAGGAGTTTTCTGGCCACCTTCACGGCTTCCGAAGCATCCCGCGAGTATCCGTCGGCGCCGATCTCGTCGGCATATTCCTGCGTCACCACGGCACCCCCTACCATGACCTTCACGGGGAGCTGTTCCCGTTTTACTGCTTCCACCACATCCTTCATCCGCTGCATGGTGGTGGTCATCAGGGCCGAGAGACAGATGATGGCTGCCTTTTTCTCCTTTGCCGCTTTCAGAATCTCGTCACAGGGCACGTCCTTACCCAGGTCCACCACATCGAAGCCGTAATTCTTCAGCATCATGGCCACCAGGTTTTTCCCGATGTCATGGATGTCCCCTTCCACGGTGGCGATGACTACCACAGCCTTCTCCCCCTCTGCCGCATCTGTCGCCAGCAGAGGCTCCAGGACCTCGATGGAAAGCTTCATGGCTTCCGCGCTGCCGATGAGCTGCGGAAGGAAATACTTCCCGCTGTCAAAACGCTTTCCCACCTCATTGATGGCAGGGATCAGGGCATCGTTCAAAAGCGCCTGGGGATCCTCTCCCGCATCCAGCGCCTTTTTCGTGATCTCCGCGATGGAGCCTCGATTTCCTTTGAGGACCGCTTCATAGACCGCTTCCGCAGCAGCGGACCGTCCGCCCGCCGTTGCAGCGCCGCCATCCGGGAAAGCACTCTTCGTTCCCGCGGGAGCTTCCGCCTGCGTTCCGGGAGCAGGAGCATTTCCCGCCGCAGCCGCCAGAGCTGCCAGCCTTGCCTTCTCCTGCGCTTCCTTCTCGTGCTTTTCTTTCAGTACGGACACCGTCTCGATATAGGTCAGATCCGCGTCCTTCTTGGCCAGCAGCAGGTCCGTGGCCTGGGCCGTGCAGACCAGAAGCTCCTGGGAGGGATTGGAAATGGCCATGGACAACCCCTTGGAGATGGCCAGGGTCAGGAACGCGGAATTGACATACTTGCGCTCCGGCATACCGAAGGAAATATTGGAAAGGCCGCAAACGGTGGCAAAACCGTTTTGGGTAGCGTAGGCGATGGTCTCCAGGGTCTCCAGGCCCGCATTGGCATTTGCGCCAACCGTCTGCACCAGACCGTCCACCACGATATCTTCCTTCCGCATCCCCAGTTCCAGGGCGCGGCTGTAAATCTTCTCAATGATCTGCTTTTTCTCCCCGATGTCCTTCGGCAGTCCCTCGTCGGACAGGGGCAGCAGGATGAACATGGCTCCGTATTTGGCAACCAGGGGCAGAAGCTTCTCAAATTTCTCCGTCTCCAGGGAAACGGAATTGACCAGCGCTCTGCCGGGATAGTACCGGAGCGCCGCTTCCAGCACATCGATAAAGCTGGAGTCCAGACTTAAGGGCAGGTTGGTGACCTGCGTCACCTCTTCGATGGCGGTCAGCATGGCAGCCTTCTCATCGATGCCGCCCATGCCCACATTGATATCCAGCACCTTTGCACCGCAGGCTTCCTGCTCCTGGGCAAAGGAACGGACCAGATCCATCTTCCCTTCCCGGAGTTCTGCCTGAAGGGCTTTCTTGCCCGTAGGATTGATGCGCTCACCGATGATGATGAAACGGTCCCCTCCGGAAAAGGCCAGGGTCTGACGCTCACCGGTGAGGTACCGCATGCCCGCAGGCCTTCGGGGAACGGAAACGGGCATCCTTCCCTTGCAGCTCTCCGTCAGCGCACGGATAAAGTCCGGGGTGGTGCCGCAGCATCCTCCCAGGATCTGTGCCCCCGCCGCGATCAGCTCCTGCATCTCGCCTGCAAAGGCATCGACACTCATGTCATATACAGTCTTTCCTTCCGCATCCAGCTTGGGAAGCCCTGCATTTGGCTTAGCAATGATGGGAAGATCTGACACGGATGCCATACTTTCCACGATGCCTTTCATGGCTGCGGGACCGGTAGAACAGTTCACGCCGATGGCAGCAGCCCCCAGGCTCTCGCAGACGATGGCGGCAGTGGCCGCGTCTGTTCCGAAGAGCGTCCTTCCGGAGGGCTCAAAGGTAAATGTGACCATCACGGGAAGGTCCGAAACCTCCTTCGCTGCGATGAGGGCACATCTGACCTCCGCCAGACTCATCATGGTCTCCACCACCAGCAGGTCTGCGCCTGCTTCTTCCAGCGCGGTGATCTGCTCCTTGTAGACATCGATGAGGGCTTCCGGATCCATGGGGCCCATGGGACGCAGCTGCTGACCGGTCATGGTCAGGTCCCCCGCCACCAGACAGTCTGTTTTGCCGCTCCTTGCAATGGCTTTTTTCGAGATGGCTACCAGGCCGGAGACCATCTCCTGCAGCATGTCAGACAGGCCGTATTCGGCCAGCTTGATGCGGTTTGCGGTAAAGGTAGGCGCGTAGAGGATATTGGTGCCGGCATCCAGAAAGGCAACCTGCAGATCCTCCATTGCCCGGGGATGCTCCAGGATCCAGGCTTCGGGGCAGACCCCTCCCGGCATTCCGGCTTTGGCCAGATTGGTGCCGGTGGCACCGTCCAGAAACACAAAACGATCCTTCACATATTCCCGAAACTGTTCCAGTGTCATCAAAAAATCCCCTTCAAAGCAGAATGTGTGGCAACAAAAAGTATAGCACAGGGAAAGCATTCCTTCCCGAAAAAACTTTATAAGAAGGGCGCTCCGGCCCGGAGCGCCCAATTCTTATCGGGCAAGCGCCCGATCCATTGCATAGACATGCAAGATCACTTGATGATCTCGAAACCACCGATGATCGGAAGAGGGATCTCTTCTTCCTTGCATGCATGAACCAGACCGATGATCCAGAAAACGAACAGGATGATGTTCAGGATCCACAAAACCAGACCGATGAGGAATCCACCGGGCAGGATCTTTGCGGCAACCGTCAGGATCAGGTTGGCAAGTACCAGA
>JAILAF010000093.1 GCA_024681775.1 Lachnospiraceae bacterium | reverse complement strand
AATCAGGACGGAAAAACCGTCCTCAGGGGCAGTTATTCTGCAGGCTTTACGCAGTAGGAGGGGAGATTTTGAGTAAAAACATTCTCATTACCGGTGCGTCCTCGGATGTGGGGATCGCCTTTCTGAAAGAAGAGAATCCTGCCTGGGATACGGCGTTTTTACAATATCGGACCATGTCTCCTGCTCTGGAGGAAGCGGCCGATAGATTAAAAAAGATCAAGAATGTCCATCTGATGCAGGCTGATTTTGAAGATGCAGAGAGCATAAAAAAGATGATTTCGGAGATCAAAGAGACCGGAGAAACGCCGAATCAGATCCTGCACCTTCCTGCGCCGAAAGCACACAATCTGCAGTTTCGAAAGGAAACCGTCACGGCCTTCCGGCAGGGATTTGAGATCGGCGTGGAATCGGCCGTCCGGATCCTGCAGGCCTTTTTACCCGGAATGAGCAAGGCCGGCTACGGGAGAGTGGTCTTCATGCTCAGTAGTTACACCCAGGGGATCCCTCCCAAGAACCAGTCTGCATATGTGACGAACAAATACGCCCTTCTGGGGCTGATGAAGGCGCTTTCCGCAGAATATGCGGAGCACGGGATCACCGTCAACGGCATCTCTCCCGAGATGATGGAAACGAAATTCCTCAGTGATGTTCCTGAAATGATCGTGGAAATGAACGCTTCTTCCCTGCCCATCGGGAGAAATGTGCGGGTGGAAGAGGTGCTTCCTGTCCTTAACTACCTGCTTTCCGACGAGGCGGCTGCCATGACCGGGCAGAATATCGTCATTTCCGGCGGAAAATCCTGATTGCCGAAGGGGAAGAAATGGAACTGGCAACATTTGGATATCTGCTGTTCCTGGCGGTCAGTCTGTTCCTGTATTTTTGCCTGCCCGCCCGCTTTCAGTGGATCGTTATACTTGCGGATAATCTCATTTTTTACTGTCTGAATGCGGAGCCCGTTACCCTCCTCTATCTGGGTGGCAGTGTTCTGACAGTCTATTTTGCGACCCTGTTCTTCCAAAAATCCACCAATCCTTCCCGGAAAAAGATCGTCCTTCTCCTGGCGCTGCTCCTGTGCGCAGGTCTTCTTTTCGTGCTGAAATACTCTAATCTGTTCATTAATACCGTTCGTTATTTTACGGGCGAAACGACTTCTCTCCAGCCCGTAAGCTGGCTTCTTCCGCTGGCCATCAGTTTTTATTCCCTGACGCTGATCTCTTACCTGCTGGACTGCTATTGGGGGATCGCAGCCTTTCAGAGCAATCCCCTGAAGCTCTTTGCCTTCATCAGCTTTTTCCCGCTGATGGTCTCCGGCCCCATTCAACGGTATGCGAAAGTGGGAGAGGAGTTCTTCCGGGAGCACAGTTTTGACTATGCCCGGGTCACGGAAGGGATGAAGCGGATCGCCTGGGGCATGGTTAAAAAACTGGCTGTTTCCAACCGGCTCTCGCCTCTGGTCTCATCCATATGGAACGATCCGGGTTCTTACCATGGACTGATGATCTGGGCCGGGATCTTACTGTATCTGCTGCAGCTCTATACGGATTTTTCCGGATGTATGGACATCGCTCTGGGTACGGCGCAGTGCTTTGGCCTTGCTCTGGAGGAGAACTTTGAGGCACCCTTCCTGTCAAAGACCACCCAGGAATTCTGGCAACGGTGGCATATTACGCTGGGCAAATGGCTCCGGGACTACATCATGAATCCCATTCTGAAGTCCGCCGGCATGCAAAAGCTCATGACCCGCTGTGTCGGCAGATTCGGGAAAAAGAAAGGAAAAAAGATCCCCCTGCTCCTTTCCATGCTGGTTCTTTGGCTGTGCATGGGACTCTGGCACGGCGACAGCTGGAAGTATATTCTGGGAGAGGGGTTCTGGTTCTGGCTTGTGATCGCATTGGGGCAGATCTTTGGACCGGCCTTCCAAAAATGGAAAACGGCGCTCCACATCAAAGATAATCTTGCTTTCCGTGCCTTTCAGGTGGTGCGGACCAATCTGATCTTTGCCTTTGGTATGATCTTTTTTAAAGCCGCATCCCTGCCGGATGCCTTTTCCAGGATCGGAGCGATGTTCCGCCTGACCGGGAATGCTGCCGTATCCCCTGCCGTAAAGGCCTGGACGGACCAGATGGGGATCTCCGGCCTTGCGGTGTTCTTCCCTGCGTTGCTGCTTTTGGTGATTGCCGACGTCCTGATCTACCGCAAGCAAAATCCCTTTGAAGTCTTGAAAAAGCTGCACCCGGTTCTGCGCTGGTGCCTGTATGCCATCTTGATCTATTTTATCATGTCCTCTTATGTGATCGAGGGAGAGGGTTTCGCCTACGCAAGGTTCTAAATCCGCGCGGCCTGAGAAATAAAGGAGATTCCGTTTTGAAAAAGCCTGCACTTTTTTCATCGGAAAAGTTCATATTCGCTTTGAAATGCCTGGCGGTAGCCGCGATCATGTGCATCATCAATTTTTTCTTCAAGGGTGATGTGGAGAGCCTGACCAGGGCTACCTTAAGTGAGATGTATACAGACGGGCCCATAGACGTCCTCTTCATCGGCGCATCCCACACCTACCGAAGCTATGACCCCGCAGCCATCGAAGCCGCAACGGGATTAAACGTCTATAATGCCGGCTCTGCGCTTCAGCAAATGCAGGGGTCCTACTATCTGCTGCAGGAAGCGGCGGAAAACAGCGACATTGACACCGTGGTGCTGGATATAACCTACACCATGCAGCTTCTGGAAGGAACGGGAGAGCGGCAGACGGTGATCCTGACAGATTATATGAAAAATCCCCTCCGCCGGGTGATCTACGCCGGGTCTGTCCTCGGCCCGGAAGGTATTACGGGTACCATTTGGCCCTGCCTCCACAACGGGGTTTTCAACCAGGAGAATCTGCGGCATCATCTGACCGGTGATTACAAAAAGGATTATGCTTCCATTGTTTTTGCGGAGGAGGGCTACCATGGGCAGGGGTACGTGCCGGATTATCTGACTGTGCCGGAGGATTTTACCTTTACCCGGGCTACGGAGATCAACCCTGCGCATCCCATTTCCGATTTCACCATGAAATACCTGAAAAAGGTCATCGCCTACTGCAAAAAGCATGGTCTTCGCCTGATCCTGGCCGATCCTCCCATGCCGGACGGAACCCTGGTAACAGCAGGGCACTTTCAGGAGTATATTGATGCTGTGGGAGGGATCGCCGAAGAAAATGATCTGGAGTACTGGGAGTTTAACCTGGCGAAGGACGGACTCCTGGATCTGGACCGGGGCGATTTCTATGACGAGACCCACCTGAATATTTACGGCGCGGAAAAATTCAGCGCACTGGTCTCGGATATTCTGGCAAGCGGGAACACGGATATTTTCTATGATTCCTATGCGGAGAAGCTGGAAAAAAATCCGGACGGGACATTGGAATAAAAAAGATCAAACCTGGAAATGATTGAAAAGAATCTGAAGAAAACGGAGTATTTTGGAAAGGAGAAGGAACAATGGATATGGATATCGTTCGGGGCATTTTGATCCCCTTTTTGGGCACCTCTCTCGGTGCAGCCATGGTATTTTTCCTGAAGGACCAGATGTCGGAGCTTCTGCAAAAGGTTCTGACAGGCTTCGCGGCGGGCGTCATGGTGGCGGCCTCCTTCTGGAGCCTGTTGAATCCCGCCATCGAATCCAGTGAAAACTACGGGAAACTGGCATTTTTGCCTGCGGCTGTCGGTTTTCTGATCGGTATTTTCTTCCTGCTGATATTGGATGTGGTCACGCCCCATATGCACATGGACATGCAAAGCGAGGGACCTTCCACAGGACTTAAATCTACAACAAAACTGATCCTGGCCGTGACACTTCACAACATTCCGGAGGGCATGTCCGTCGGTGTGGTGTATGCAGGCTTTCTTTCCGGAAATATGGGCGTAACAAAGGCGGGAGCTCTCGCCCTCGCCCTTGGTATTGCGATTCAGAATTTCCCGGAGGGAGCCATCGTTTCCATGCCCCTTCGTGCAGAGGGAATGCCGAAGAATCAGACCTTCTGGTTCGGCGTTCTCTCGGGTGTGGTAGAGCCCATCGCAGCCGTGATCACGCTGTTTCTGGCAGGTTCCATCATCCAGATCATGCCCTACGCCCTTGCTTTCGCGGCAGGTGCCATGATGTACGTTGTGGTAGAGGAACTGATCCCAGAGATGTCTCAGGGAAAGCACTCTAACAGCGGAACCATCGCCTTTGCACTGGGATTCGTGGTAATGATGATCCTGGATGTGGCCCTGGGATGATCACTCATCCTTGATGGAGAGAAGTGCAGCGAGGAGCTTGTCGATCTCTTCCTGGGTCAGAACGGCCTGGGTATTGTCCAGATCCGCCAGGAAGCTGGCGAGGCTGTCGTACTCCTTTAAGTCGTTCAGCGCACTTACCAGCCGGTCGATCTCCTCCTGAGAGAGCACCACATTGTGATCCGAGCGGCTGACGGGAGCCAGTCCCGCATTGTTCAGGGTATCGATGAGCTTATCGATCTCAGGCTGCGTCAGCACGATCTGGCTCTTCAGGATATCGTCGGAAACATAGTCCGTATTTCCGTACTCCTTCAGCGTGTTCAGGACATCTACCAGGGTATCGATCTCGGGTTGCGTTAGAATCCTATGCATGATCAGCCTTCTCCTTTCAGCAAAACAAGTCCGTATTCCGTATCGTGTCAGCCCGGTTTTCTTTGAAAAATCGGGCTTTTCTTTTATGCCGATTATATCATAGAAACCCTCGGAAAACCACCGCCCGCAAATGGGTACGCATGATATTTAATCTGTTTTTATTTGACTTATGTTGACTTTTTTCAAATTTGAGATACGATAAGGTTGCAGGGGACGACACCCATAACAAAAAACGGTTTTTGCATACAATCTATATGTCGTTACAAGGGGGAGGACACCCATGGAAAAAAACATTATTGTAACGGATCCTGAAGGTAATGTAATTGGCAGCACCTACCCGAAGAGGGCAAAGGGACTGCTTCGTAGCGGCCGGGCCGTGGCGGAGGGTGCTGATTGCATACGCCTCCTGTCTGCGGATCCTCCGGTCGCGAAAGTTCACTTTCTTATGGAGGATTATGATATGAGTCAGACAATCGGATTCAAAGCAAGAGAATTTCATTTTGATCCGTCCTGTGATGTTAATACCGGTTCCCGGCAGATCATCACTTTGAACGGCGAGAATATTGAATGTTTCGAGATCGGTGACGCAGAGGATGTCTTTGGTTGCGAGACCAGGATCCGTATGCAGAAAGACCTCGAGGCACACACGGACTATCTGTTTGCGTTTACCGCATGCAGCTCCTACACCGGCAGGGAGTCGGCAGCCAGCCAGGCGATCATCTATTACGGTGATCACGAGGAGGATGCCTTCACCTATCCTTTGGACCGCATCGGCAAGTCCCGTTTCCAGCCAACGCTGTGCAAGAGATTCGGAGACGAGCTCCTGAGAGTCTTCGAGATTCCTTTCACCACCGAGCAGGCAGGCTCTTACACCATCGTCATCCGCGTGAAGGACATGGAGCTCCGCCTCTTCCCCGCAAAGCCCGCTGAGTCCTACGCAGAGCTGGCAGACATTACTTACGAGCAGTGGATGCAGGAAGAGCAGCACAAATGGGTCACCCGCCTCGGTGCCATCGGTTCCAAGACCCAGGAGAGTCTCAGCGGCCTCGGCGATCAGTTGGGCGAGAGCCTGTCCGGCATGGGCGAGAAGATCACCAAGTTTGTGACCAACGCCGTTTCCACCGCAGGTGCGGCAGCACAGAAGGCAGCCCAGAAGGCTTCCGAAAAAGCGGAAAGTTTCAAAGAGAAGGCTGAAAAAGCCGCAGATGCGGCAGATGCTACCGCCGAAACCCTGAAGGAGGAAGTGGACAAGGCCACCGACAGCGCGGCCGAGACGGCGCAGAAGATGGCGGACGACATTTCGGACGCCGTGAAGGAAGCCGCAGCTCCCACCCCGGAAAAAGCCGAGGAAGCGGAGGTAGTCATTGATTCCACCGCAGAGCTCGTCGACGACGAACCGAAAGCAGAATAAATCTTGCAGGCTCCGCACATTCCGAAAGGGTGTGCGGAGCCTTTTTTGCGCTTTTTCCCCTAGGTTTTCATTGTGACGGCGCCACTAAAATGGTAAAATGACAGCGTATCATCTCTATATACTTAGGGTAGGATTATGCTTTTTAATTCACAGATCTTTGTCTTTCTATTTTTCCCGATCACCTTGCTGGGGTACTACATCCTGCATCGATTTGGCCGGCATACTGCGGCCAAGGGCTGGCTGCTCTTGGCTTCTTTTGTGTTCTACGGATATCACCACGTCTCGTACCTCCTTCTGCTCCTGGGAAGCATCGCACTCAACTACCTGATCTACCTGGCATTGGAGCGCCTGACCGGTAAAAAAGTGCGGCTTTTCCTGTTCGTGCTGGGCCTTCTGGCCAACCTGGGATCCATTGGATACTTCAAGTATTACAATTTCTTCGCAAAAAATATCAATTCGGTCCTGCCGCTTTCCATTCCGCTGAAAAACATCCTGCTCCCGCTGGGCATCAGCTTTTTCACCTTCCAGCAGGTCTCCTTCCTGGTGGATTCCTACCGCAAAGAGGTGGGTTCCTACCACTTGCTGGACTACGCCCTGTTCGTATCCTTCTTCCCGCAGCTGGTGGCAGGTCCCATCGTTTTGCACGATCACCTCATCCCCCAGTTCTCGGAGGAGGAGCGCTATCATCTGAACACGGACCGCTTCGCCGCGGGTCTTCGCTACTTTATCCTGGGCCTGGCCAAAAAACAGCTCATCGCGGACCGCTTCGGCGCCGTGGCCGATCTGGGCTATGCTGCTCCGGAATCGTTCGACACCCCGGCCATCGCCCTGGTGATCCTGTCCTACACCCTGCAGATCTACTATGATTTCAGCGGGTACAGCGATATGGCCATCGGACTGGGAAAAATGCTGGGCTTTGACCTTCCTGTCAACTTCAACTCCCCTTACAAGGCTGCGACCATCGCGGAATTCTGGAAAAAATGGCATATGACCATGACCGGATTCTTTACGAAATACCTGTACATTCCCCTGGGCGGAAGCAGGAAAGGGAAGCTCAGAACTTACCTCAATACGCTGTTTGTCTTTGCCGTCAGCGGACTCTGGCATGGCGCCGCCTGGAGCTTCGTCTTCTGGGGTGCGTTACACGGAGCGGCACTGGTGTTCCACCGCATGATAGCGGAACAGGTGAAGCGGATCCCGAAGTGGATCACCCGGATCTGTACCTTCCTCTTCGTGAACCTGGCCTGGGTCTTTTTCCGGGCGGAGGGCTTCTGGCAGGCCAAAAGCGTACTCCTGCAGCTTCTGCGGGGCGGCTTCCGAGGAGCAGGCGGCGGCACCTGGGACAGACTCCTTCCCGCCTTTTTCGGAAGCTCTGCGGATCAGCTCCTGGTGAACTTCCCGGAAATGGCAGGCGGATATGCCTTCTTTACCTCGTTGACCGCACTGGTCGCTATTATCCTGATCCTGATCTACACCTTTGTGGGGCGCTCAACCCACGAGGTCGTGGCGGCGGGAAAAGCCAAAGCAGGCACCGGCATCCTCTACGGACTCCTATTTGCCGTCACCCTGCTGGCGCTGATGAAAGTATCTACCTTCCTGTATTTTAATTTCTAGAACAGATCCTGCATAAGCAATTGGTTTTGGTGAGAGATGAAGCGTTTTTTACTGGAGATCTTAATAACAACATCCGTTATCTTAATTCTGGCAGGTCTCTTTGTTTACCGGACAGATCCGTTTTACATGTTTCGGGGACCTTCGGAAGGAGAGAGTGTCTACCTCTACAGCCAGGTATACCAGACCCCCGGCGCTGCGGAGCATTTTTCCTATGATTACGCCATCGTGGGGACCAGCATGACGGAAAATATGAGGGCGTCCTGGTTCAAAAACAATATGGGCCCCTATGCCCTTCTCGGAAAGCAGGGAGCCACCGATCACCGCACGGCAAAGTTTTCCTACGCAGGCGCCCATCTGAAGGACATCAGCTATGTGCTGGATCGGATCTTTGAGAGTGAGAATCAGGTGGCGATGATCTGCATCGACCTGGAGGATTACCAGCTGGTGGGAGATCCGGAGCAGACCTACACCGAATGGCCGGACTACATCTACGAGCCGGTCTGGTGGAAAGAGACACAGTATCTGTGGAATGAGGATGTGCTTTGGGCCGGCCTTGGCAGGACCCTGGAGACCGTAACGGGGCGGATCCCGGACCCGGACGATTTCTACACCTGGGAGGATCCTTCCTATTTTTCCGAGGAAAATGCCAAGCGCAGCTACAGCGAAAACCTGGCACAGATGCAGCGGAACATGGAGATTGACGGGAAGACTTCCTTCCCCGCAGAGGACGGGATCTCGAACTGCCTGGACAACATCGCGCTGATCGAGGATACCATTGCCGCCCACCCGGAGACGAAGTTCTATTTCTTTTATCCGCCTTACAGCATCCTGTACTGGGAGCGGCAGGAGGAGTGCGGCCGGACGGACTACATTATCAATGTATACAAAGCTGCTGCGGAAAAGCTCCTGCAGTACTCCAATGTGCAGTTCTACTCCTTCCAGTGGGATGAGGAATACATCACGGATCTGTCCCAGTACCGGGACGAGGCTCATCATACTCCCATCGGAAACTGGTATGTGTTCCAGACCATGTTCGGCACCTATTCCGTTCCGGGGAGAGGTCTTTCTTCCTATTGGGATCCTTCCATGATGGAGGAGCAGCTTTACCTGGATGCGCAGCACGGTACCTGGCTGTTTGACGCTGACTCCGTGGAAG
This sequence comes from Lachnospiraceae bacterium, assembly GCA_024681775.1. Taxonomy (GTDB): domain Bacteria; phylum Bacillota; class Clostridia; order Lachnospirales; family Lachnospiraceae; genus AC2028. The sequence goes on along the minus strand of JAILAF010000093.1, from coordinate 9,730 downwards.
AGTACTACCGGGATCTGTCAGCCCATGTGAAAAACTATCCCTACGAAACGCTCTGGGAATAGTGCCAAAATCCGGCCATCCGTAGACACCTATTAAATAAACCTAAAAAAATTCCGGAATACTTGCAAAAAACCGTAGAATAGGCTACAAGGGACTTACAGGAAGAAACGGAGGATTTCTATGGAAATATGGGATCTTTACGATAAAGACGGCAACCGCACGGGGAAGACCTGGGACCGGGCGGACGAGCGGCGGTTTCCGGACGGGTATTACCACATGGTGTGCGATATCCTGGTGCGGCATGTGGACGGAGATTTTCTGCTGATGCAACGGGACTTCAACAAGGAGCCCTATCCCGGAAGATACGAAGCCAGCGCCGGTGGCAGTGCACTGGCAGGAGAGGATCCGCTGACCTGCGCAAAGCGGGAGCTCCTGGAAGAAACCGGCATCCGGTCCGATTCCTTTGACCTGATCAGTCACACCTTCAGTGAAAAGAGCCGGGCCATGTTTTACTCCTATCTTACAGTCGTAGACTGCGACAAGGACAGTATCATCCTCCAGGAAGGGGAAACCATCGCCTATAAATGGGTGAGTCTGCAGGAGATGCTGGAACATATCAAATCCGACGAGGGGATTGCCTCTCACAATCGCAGGTACGAGCCCTATTACCGTCGTTTTCTGAAGAATGGGGAAGACCCTTTCGCATAAGAAGGATACACGGGAGATGAGAAAACACGCACACCTTCAAAAAACAAGCTATATCGTGATCATTCTGGTCGTGATCTTTGTTTGCTTTACCATGAACTATTTGAGTTATCAGGCAGAATACCGGAGTTTTTCTGCCTCCGATTTTTCCGGTGACTGGTTCGCAGACGGATCGAATTTTAATCTGAATGCCATCTCAACACGCGATTTCGGAGGTTCCGTCGTTCTCACCAAGACCCTTCCGGAAGAGATCCGATATAACGATGCGCTCTGTTTTATGAGCACGAACAGCTTTTTTGACATCTATATTGGGGAAGACAGGGTATACACCTACAGCCAGCCCGTCAATTTTACCGGCTATGGCTACGGATTGGCGTATCACTCCGTTAATCTTTCTCCCGAACAGGCAGGAAAAACCATCCGGATCGAAATGTCCGGTCCTGCTCATTCCAATCTCCGCGGATGGATCCGCATGCTCTCGATTGAGAGCTCACAAGAGTATTTCGCAAGACTGGCAAGAGGCAAGTTGATGTCCTATATCATTTCGGTAGGCATCGCCTTAATCGGGATACTGATCTTGCTCTTCAAACTGATCGCGCCAAAAACAGGCAATAAGATCAATACCATTGCGCTTGGAATTACGGCTGTTATTTCTGGCTTATGGACAGCACTGGATACGGGATTTACGCGGCTTGTGATGAATTCCATCATCTCTTCGAGGTCTTTGACCTACCTCTGCATGCACATTTGCTTTCTTCCCCTGGTATTGTTCATCTATTCCATTACAAAGGGGCAAAAAAAGGTCCTGAAATGGACTGCATGCGGCATTTCGGCAGTGTACTATGCTGTGATCCTGATCGCCCGCTTTGGGTTTGGCCGGGACATGGCGTCCAATGCCATGATCAAATGTTTTTTTGTCTACGGACTTCTGATGCTGGCTCTGCTGATCCCCATGATATATGACGATTACAAATACTTTACGAAAAACGGCTTCAACCGGAGTTCCGGTTTCTTTTTGCTCGGTACCGTCACGGCGGTCGTTTGTATCGTTGCCGACTGTATCATCTATGCCTGCGGCGTCAGAAGCATTTCCGGATACGCTTCCTTTTCCCGGGTCGGATGCTTTGTATTTTTCCTGAATACGGGAATCGAGGTGGTACGGATCTGGGCGAAGGAATATGCTTCCCTCAAAGAATCCGGGTTTGAGGATGCCCTTACCGGCGTGAGGAACAGAAGATCCTATGCTGACTTTGAAGAAGGGAACAAGGACCGGTATCCTTACGGCTTTATCATGTGTGATATCAATGCTCTGAAACGGGAAAACGACGATAAAGGGCATGCATCCGGCGACAGGCTCATCAGAACGGTTGCCGGTAAGCTGGTGAACGCATTCGGAGCGCAGTACGTCTTCCGCGTGGGAGGCGACGAGTTTATCGCTTATTCCTTTGAGGAAACGGAAGACAGGTTCCTGGAAAAACTGGAACAGATCCGGACACAGTTATCCGAAAAGGATGCATCCGCCTCCGTGGGCGGCGTCTTTGTATCCGATGGAACCCGGGATCGAAGCGAAGTAAAAACCGCGGCAGAGAAGCTCATGTACGCCGAGAAAGAGCGCTACTATACCACCCACAACGACCGGAGACGGTAATTTGTCTTGGCCGACTCGGGTTCAGACGTAGCAAGAAATGAGGAGAGTATGAAAAGAGACGAATTTTGTAAGGGGTATACCTGGGGATTTTTCAGCAGAAACAAAGATTTTCTGCGTCCCGAAGCAGAAAGCTCCATGAGGCGTCTGGCCTCCAACGGCCTAAACTGGATCTGCATCCCCGTGAACGGATGGCAGGAGACCTTTCACAGTGTCAATATTTTCTCCGCCTACGGTCTGACACAGACGGATGAAGAGGTTCGCCACGCGGTCAATCTGGCCCACTCCCTGGGGCTGAAGGTCTGCCTCAAGCCCATGGTCAACTGTATGGACCACGCATGGCGGGCAAAGATCGACTTCCCCACCGAGCGCGGGTGCAATTACTGGGAGCAGTGGTTCGGGTCCTACAAGCGCTTTTTGCTCTATTACGCGCAGATGGCGGAGGAGTTGGGCTGTGAGATGCTCTGCACCGGCTGCGAGATGGCGGGCATGGACAAGCAGGCAGATTATTGCGTGGATGTGATCGATCATGTTCGTAAGGTTTATCATGGATTGCTGATGCATAACATCAACCACGGAGATGAACTTTGCTCCAAGTGGCTGTCTGCGGTAGATATCATTGGCATCAGCGCATATTACCCTGTTTCCGATAAAAAGCACCGGGATATCGACACCATGCGCGCCCGGTGGAAGAAGGTCGTTACAGTCCTGGAAAAATGCCACAAGAAGTACGACCGGCCCATTATGTTTGCAGAGATCGGCGTGCGAAACGAGCGAGGATGCTCGGCATATCCCTGGGATTTCCTCAATCGTGAGGAGGAGCCCTCGGACGAGCAGGAGCAGTCGGATTTCTATGAATCCGCCATGGAAGCCACCTGGAATCTGGACTGGTTCATGGGATATTTCTGGTGGGATTGGAAGGCAATCCTTCCCCCGGAAGAAGAAGCACACAAGAACAAGGATTTCACGGTCTACGGAAAGCTGGCGGAACAGACCCTAAAGAAATGGTATACGAATGCTGGAAAATGACATTACTTCCGTGCCCAGAGCCTACGTGGTAGGACTCCGGACCGATCAGACAGAAAAACAGTTTCAAAACTCCGTGGATGAGTGCGCCGCACTGGCGGAAGCCGCAGGATATGAAGTGGTCTGGATCTTTACCCAGAACCTTCCCTCCGTCCACAAGGCAACCTATGTGGGAGAGGGCAAGATCGAGGAAATCCGGGATACGCTGGAAAATGTCCCCGCGGATGCCGTGATCTTTGACGACACCCTGACCCCCATGCAGATCCGCAACATCGGAAAGATCCTGGGCACCGTGGTCCTGGACAGAACCGGCCTCATCCTGGACATTTTTTCCGACAGAGCCCAGACCAGAGAAGCGAAACTCCAGGTGGAGAGTGCAAAACTCCAGTATATGCTGCCCCGTCTGGCAGGCCTGCGCCAGAATCTGGACCGGCAGGGAGGCAACTCCGGAGCCCGCAGTAGCCGTGGTGCCGGTGAGAAGCAGATCGAACTGGACCGCAGACACATCGAGCACCGCCTGACCATCCTCCGCAAGGAACTGGCTCAGGTGAAAAAAGAGCGGGAAACCCAGAGAAACCGCAGACTTCGCACGGGTGAATTCCTGGTGGCCCTGGTGGGATACACCAATGCCGGAAAATCCACCCTGATGAACGATCTGCTGCAGTTCTACGGAGACGGAAAGTCAAAAGAGAAGACGGTCCTGGAGAAGGACATGCTTTTTGCTACCCTGGATACCACCATCCGCAGGATTTCCCCGAAGGGCGGCAGGCCCTTCCTCATCAGCGATACCGTCGGATTTATCTCCGCTCTGCCCACTGCACTGGTGGAAGCCTTTCACTCCACCCTGGAGGAAGCCGTTTACGCGGACCTGCTGATCCAGGTGGTGGATTACAGCGACGAGGATCACGCATTTCAGGAGGAGATCACGGCCCGCACTCTGAAGGAGATTGGTGCCGGGAACATCCCCATGATCACGGTCTACAACAAGATGGACCGTTACCGGGAACGGATACGAACGGAGCTCCCGGAAGGAACTGACATCCTCTCCATCCCCACTTTCCCCCAGGCGCGGGAAGACCGGGTCTATACCGTCCTGAAAAACAGGGAGGAAAACCGCGAACTGGTGGAAAAGAGCCTGCAGGAGCTCCTTACCCTCATCGAGAGCAAGCGTTCCGCAGAAGAAGAACTTCACACTTTCCGCATCCCCTATGCACAGACAGGGGATCTGCATAAGCTGAAGGAACTGGGCCTCCCTGTGAGTGAGCAGTATCTGGAGGATTATATCGAGCTGCAGATCAAGATCCGGAAGGAGCTGTGTGAGGAATATCGGGAATACGAAGCATAATCAATTTGTCTCGAATTATGTAAACCAAATGCCGGACCTTTCAAAATGAGGGGTCCGGCATGATTTATGCTATAATCTATGTATAAGCTGTTTTGCCAACCGGGAGGCCAAATATGAGCAACGAAATTCACCGCAAAGAACTAACAGATATGGAATGGGCTACCATCGAAGCCCTCATCCCTCTTCTACATAAGGAAAAAGAATGGGAAATCTCGTCCTTCCGCGGGAAAAAATGCCTCTGGGAACGTGAGGAGGATCAACCCTTTGTGCCGGAGGAAGCCGTCGCCGCACTATACAAAGCTTCTAAGGCGGTAGATCTCCCCACAGACAGCGCCGATTTTCTCACCGGAATATACCGGGAGTTTTGCGAAAAAGCATAATATCCGGCAAAATAGCACCCCCGAAGATCCTGAGATCTCTCGGGGGTGCTTTACTGGCCTTCCATCTATTCGCTAAATGCAGATTTTTCGTATAGATGAAACAATCAAAAAGAATTTGAAAAAATCATTGACCTTACACCTTATGGAAGGTCTATATAAGAGGTATCAGAAGCTTACAAGCGCAGTAAGCGGACCGAAACCTTCGGGTTTCACCTTTCGCGGAGGAACAGATGAAAATCAATCAGGTGGAAGAACTGGTAGGCATTACCAAGAAAAATATCCGGTTCTATGAAGACCAGGGTCTGGTGGAACCGGACCGGAATCCGGAAAATGGATATCGGGACTACTCTCTGAAGGATGTCGAGCGTTTGCGCAAAATCAAGCTGCTCCGGATGGTTGACGTCTCCTGTGAAGATATACGCAGGCTGATTCAGGGATCTCTGTCCATGAAAGAGTGCATGGAAATGCACAGCATCCGACTTTCGCACAAACAGCGCGATATCGGGCACATGAAGGAAATGTGCGAACAGATTGCTTCGGAAAATACGGAATTTGAGGATATGAATGCCGGTGACTACCTGGAACGCATGAAGGAACAGGAAAAAGGAGGTGTTCAATTCATGGATGTCAAGAAATCGGACGTTAAGGTCCGCCGGACCGGCGCTGTTCTGGCAGCAATCGTCGGAATCCTGATGATGATGGGCTGGATGAGCGTCGGAATCTTTGGATTTGTTACGGACGGCATGCCGGTTGGCGCACTGGTTTTCATGGTGGTGTTCCCGTCCATCGTAATTATCAGTATCATATATGTACTGGTGCAAAGAATGAAGGAATTAAAAGGAGGAGAATTAGATGAAGCTGGTAAGTATTGATCAGATCCCCGGAAAAGAGATTGAGGCCCTTGGTATTGTGAAAGGGACCATCGTCCAAACGAAAAATATCGGGCGTGATTTTATGGCCGGAATGAAGACGCTGGTTGGCGGCGAAATCGTCGGCTATACCGAGATGTTGAATGAGGCCAGACAGCTTGCCACCAAGCGAATGGTGGATGAGGCGGAGGCGCTCGGCGCCGACGCCATCGTGGGCGTCCGGTATGGTTCCTCTCAGGTTATGCAGGGTGCGGCCGAGGTGATTGCCTACGGAACCGCCGTGAAAATCCTGTAAAAAAAGTCCGGAACATGCAACCGGATCACAACAAAAAAGAATGCGGGGAAGGCATCCTGTGCTTTCCCCGCGTTTTTAGTTTTTCACGGCCAACGTATCGGGCTCCACATGGCATTGCAGGAACAAGATCTCCACGCCGGCAGCTTGGGCCTCCTCCATCGCTACGCCGAACTCCGGGTGCGTGTCCACATTGGGCCTGACCTCCGAAACGCCGTCCATCTGGATCACAAATGCCAGGATGGCGTGGTACCCGGCCTTTTTCGCGCCGATCAGCTCATGGATATGTTTCACCCCCCGCTCCGTCGGGGCGTCCGGGAAATACCCGATACCGTCAACTTCCAGCGTACATCCCTTGACTTCCATCAGGTATTTGCTGTCCCCACGTTCCATGTAGAAATCAATGCGGGAGCTGCCGTAGGTGTACTCCGGGATCACCAGGTCGTAATCCTGCGTCTCCAGCCACTCCTTTACCACCTTGTTTGGTGCCTGACTGTCAATGTTAAAGAGGATCCCGTTATCCTTTCGTACCGCCACCAGGTCGTATTTTGTCTTACGGTCCGGGGTTCCGGGAGCCGTCAGCCACACTTCGCATCCGGGGATCAGGAGTTCCCTGCAACGGCCGGTGTTTTTCACATGCACCGTCTCCCTGCGGGAACCTATCTCCACTTCTGCGATAAATCTGTTGGGCCGGCTGATGAACTTTGCCTGCGTAATGTTGTCGTATTTCATTTTTCTTCCCGATTTACCTTACCGATCCCGGCGATTTCAGATAATCCGCCTCCCTTACGAAACGGATCTGTCGCGTGCCATCATCTCTCCTGAAAAAACTCGATCTCTTCCCTGAGGGGGCCGTAGCAAAACGCCATCCGGGCGGGATATGCGGGATCAGAAGGGATCACAATGTCCTTCGGCTCAATAAACACTTCGTAGCCCGCGCTTTTCACCTTTTCGGTCACTCCGTCCACATCGTCCGTGGCAAAGGCAATGTGCCGCAAGGCCCCCTTGGTCTTGATGCCCGGCCCGTTGCTGAAGATTTCCAGCATTCCGTTCCCGAAGTCGATCATGATCCCCTCAGGCCAGCTCCGCACTTCGCGAAAGCCCAGCAGATCAATGTAAAAGTTTTTTGCCTTCTCAAACTCTTCCTTAGTCCCACATTTTAGCGAAATATGATGTACGCCCCTGACGCGGCTCCTGTCTTCTGCCTGTTTTTTCCGCTCTGCCCATTCCAGGATAATCCCCCGGCCGTATCCGCTCAGGTTCTCCGGTAGCTCCGTCCTGGCAAAAAAGTGGTGCTCCATCACCTCTTCGGGGTCGTTAACGATCTCCCCCCAAAACTCTCTCGTGTGAAAGACAATCCCGGGGCCGAAGCAGATATCCCCGTTGGGATATTCAATGATGTGATCTTTCCCGGAAAGGATCTGAAAAATCTCCAGCTTCCCCAGAGACAGGCCGGACTCTTCCATCGTCTCCCGCCGCACAGCCTCCTCGAAACTTTCTCCCATCTCCATGGCCCCGCCGATGATGCCCCAGCAGCCGTTGTCCTGCCTCCTTTGCAGAAGGATCTCGCCCTTGTCATTTTCTACGATGACGCCGCAGGCGCAGGTCTGGATGGGCGCATGGCCCACGTGTTTGCGCATTTCCCGGATGTAACCGCCCATTTTATACAGTTCTATGTACTCTTCTATCCTATTCATAGTGGTTTTCCCTCTGACGCATCCCCCTGCCAAGCTCTGCGGGAGACTTCAGTTGCGGAAAGCAAACCCGCTTTTCTCCAGCCAGATACAGGACTGTTTCAATGCCTCAATGGTCTTGGTTTCCAGGACGCATCTGGCATGGCGTTCCTCAGCAAGCCGCAGTCTCTCCGGCAGGTCGATCTTCCCGTCCCCAAGGGCCAGGTGATTTTTCGGCGGCTCCTCAGACCCGTCATGGATGTGAAAATGGATCAATCGGTCCTGATGCTCCCGGAGGAAGGGCTCATCCACCTCACCAATGGCTTTGGAATGTCCGATGTCCCAGGTCAGGCCGAAACAAGGGCTCTCCAGCAGGTCTTCGATGACTTTTTTCTCATACTCCCGGAATCCATCCGTATTTTCCACAGAGATCTTCACATCGCTGTCTCCGATCCATTCCTCGCATTTTTCCCGAAAAATCGCGAAGGATCGTTTGTATACATCAAAATCACGGTCATACATCTGCACCTTCCGGTCCGGCAGGGTAATATAGATGCCGTGATGCATGTGCATGTTCAGGATCAGCGGCTGGGAATCGTCCCCAAAACGGTCCCGAAGAGGCAGGAGTTTTTTTGCCACCTCGATGGACCGGCGCACGGTCTCCAGATAGGCATCCGCCACCAGACAATTGAAATCCGCGATATTCAGGTTTTCGTCCAGATGGATGGTGTAGTAAATGCCCGCCTCTTCCGCCACCCGGATCAGTTCATTCGTCTGCTCCAGCCGCTCCGTCTGATATTCCGGAAAATTCATGTTGAGCTCGATGAATCTGAGGCCCAGCGCTTTGCAAAGAGCCGCATTATCTTCCAGGGTTCTGTTTTCGATCAGCGTCGGCATTCCAAACTGTGGCATCGTTTCTCTCCTCCCATCCTATAGTACGAAATTCTCACGCATCAGTCCAGCAACAAAGGGCCGGGAAAAAGAAAGCCAGACAGTACGGGGTAAAGATCACGGCCATGCAGGGAAAGCCTGGCACTGGAAGCTTTTACCTACGCATATATGACCACTGTCCCCCTGTCAACTTTTTACCTAACTTTTTAGGTATATTTATGTAGCGCTAAGGGCCAATCCATGAGAGAATGGAGGGGAAAAGGAGGTATGTCACATGAAAGTGCAATATGGGGCGTCCGAAACCGGTTCCCTCAGCGAAGCGCTTAGAGGGATCACCAACCCGAAGCTGATCATCCTGATGAGTGCGGGAGACTGCTTTGAGGAGAATGTCAAAAAGCTGGAGGAGGCATTTCCGGGAGTGCCCAGCATTGGCTGCGTGGCCATGGGATATTCCGGAAAAGTCACGGAAAAAGGAGTCGTGGTCACCGCGTTTACCGAGGGGGTAACGGCGGCCGCGGGAGTGCTGGAGAGCGTGTCCACCATGCCCGCCAGACACATCGAGAGACTCGAGCGGGATGTGGACAGGGTGAAACCCGGCAAGGGCAATACCGTCATCATCGACCTCTGTTCCGGCAATGATGCCTGTGCGCTCAACACCATCTCCCCGATCCTGGACCGCTACGGCATTCAGCTCATGGGGGGCACGGGGGATGCCGGAAAGGTGTCCTGCAACGGGCAGGTCTATCCCGATGCCATGGCCTATGCCATCATTCGGAATGAGACCGGAAAAGTAAAGACCTACAAGGAAAACATCTACGTCCCCATGGAGAATGTGCGTCTCGTCGCCTCCAAGACCAATCGGGCGGACTATTACATCGGCGAGCTGAACGGCCGCAGCGCGAAG